>JAJRXH010000280.1 GCA_024276395.1 archaeon | reverse complement strand
TTAATTGGAGGTGTTGCTAGTTAGTTCACGTGGTAAGTCCTTTCTTGACAAGATTTAAATTAAGTCAACGTGATAATACGAGATGTAATAGATGTTTTGACTTACTTGGAAAAGACAGTTATCAGAAAACATTATGAATTATGAAACGATGTTTTTCTGAACATCCAAAAGACAACTCGAATTCGGTGAATTGATGACGATAAAGTTTACCGGTAATCGCCTAATTGATCATGAATTGTCAATGTTAGATGAGTTCGTTTTGTCATTTATGGGAGTTAAACACGTATGGCTTTCATCATATATAATTGTTGATGATATGTAGCTATGCTATTAGGGCGTTCTCGTGTCAGTGAAGATGTAGATTTTCTTGTTCAGTCCGTCTCGTTTGAAGAATTCATTCATTTTCATGTAGATATGAAGAAAAAGGGTTTCTATTGCTTGAATGCAGAGTCTGCTGGCGATGTTCATTCATATCTCAGAGAATCTTTGGCAGTTAGATTTGCACGTGTTGGAACCGTTATTCCTAATATTATAATCAAATTTGTGAAGAATGATGTGGATTTCATGACTTTAAGAAATCGAGCAACCGTGTTTCTAGGTGGTCAGCGCGAATTGTATATTTCGCCATTGGAGATGCGAATTGCCTACAAGGAGGTTATGCTTGGTTCGCCAAAAGATGTCGAAGATGCCCTTCACTTAAGAAAAATCGCCGATGTGTTCATTCAAGATGAAGAAATAGGGAATTACAAGGTGATGTTGCGTGAACGTCGATGAGAATATGAAATTGAATCAAAAACAACGATTAGAATTCGTGGAATTGTGATCCAAATATGTTAGGAATATGATGACAAGGAATGGTCACGCCAGCAAAATGTGATCATTAATTCTGTCCTCAAAACTATCATTCAACCATCCAAGAAATTTTACTTGGAAGTAAAGGGAGAAAATTATAAGGATCAGAAAAGGAGAAAACTGTCAAGATCTTTTGTAAATGCTGAACAATCTGTTGAACGAGTAGTCACAAATGAATGAATAAGTTTATTTTTCTGGACATCTATCACTGCTTGCGAATATTAGATGTGCTAAAAGAATGTGAAGAACATTTGCATCAAGCGAAGAAAGGCCAAGAGATCATTTTTTTCTGGTAACATCCTTTGACAAGTTATTTTGGCCATACTGTTGTATCTTTTAGTGTTTTTGTGAGATTTGGAAGGATGTTAAGTAGCCATCGAACTTGTGCGTTCATGAACTGATAATCTAATGTTGATGGACGGTCAGTTGCTTGATGATAGTTAGGGTTCCGATATTCGAAGGTATCGGTGAGCATCACGGCTGGAAATCCGATTTCCCAGAAACGGAGATGATCACTACGTGATCCAAAAGCAAGATGATCAGGCGGAACTTTAATGGGTACCACTTTTAGTTCTTTAGGAAAAAGGGAGAACATCTTGGAAAAAAGCCATTGGAAATCTGGCGTGTAGACTAGGGCAAGGAAATCTCCAGTTGTCGGTATCAAGCTAGCATCGGGGATCGGCTTTTGGGAGTTTTTTCGTGTATTCTTGAATCCGACAGATTCCAAGTTGATGATTGCCTTGAGATTGGGGAATCTTAATAGTCGTTCATTTACCCAGGCTTTACTTCCTTGCAGGGCTAGCTTTCCGAAATGCTTCTCATTGTCTTCAAGATGCTTCTTTTTTTTAATTTCGAGCTCTTTCTTTTCGTCTTCATCTTCAGTTTTCTCGATTTGATGTTCGTAAATGAGTTGAAGGGCAAAGAAGAAGAGAACTTGCATTGTAATTTCTTCTAGATCAAAAAATAGGAAAGAAATCCCTTCTTGTGTTGAATTTTCTGATAAAAGACGTGCAACTTCGAGTAATACGGCAATGGAGGAAGCATTATCATCTGCTCCTGGAGTGCCGAAATAAGTATCGTGATGCGCCGTACATGCAATGATGATATCATTTTCCGCATTTAGCTCGGGAAGGCATTCAAGATTAATTGCTTTTCTCCCGCTGATGATGAATTCATGCTCTTTTACGGTATAACCATGGAGTTTCATTTCTTTAGAGATGTAATCTATTGTTTCTTTCACATTTTTCTCGAAAAAGAGATGAAATCGTTGTTTTGAGAGATTGGTGACGTGATATTCTAATCGTCTTGAGATTTCCTCATTTTTTTCTACCATGCTATTTCTCGACTCACAACTCTTTAGGTTGATCTGGAAAAAGTTGAAAGGAAGATCTGTATGGTTCAGCTCTTTAAAAGTATTTGAGAGCGTGATAAGGCATCCCTTTCCACGAGAATCACTTGATCTGCTAAAGACTCAAATTCTTCGTTGTGAGTTACGGTGATGGTTTGATTAGAGAAACGGTTCTTGTCAAAGATGTCCACGAGATCGCGCTGGCGTTGTGAATCAAGATGTATGGTTGGTTCATCCAAGATTAGTAGTCCAACAGCTCCAATGACTTGAGAAATGGCAATCCGGATGGCTAAACCCGCAGCTACTTGCTCACCGCCAGAGAGTAATTCAACTTTTTCTCGTTGGCCATATCTGATTACCCAGATGTTGTAATCCTCATCGATCAGAATGCCTTGGTAGGCTGGATTTTTATTAATTTTTCTGAAAATTTCCGTGGCAATGGAAGAAACTTGCTGAATGTAGCGCGCACGCAAATCCGGAGCGACCTCACGATAGAATGCTCTCAAGATGTTCGTGACGCGGAGTATTTCTTCCTTGCGTTCTAATTGTTCTTGTCTCTTTTTGAGATCCATTTCTTTCTTTTTTAGATTTTCTAATCTTTTTTCTAGGTCTGGGAGGTCTTCTTCCAGTTGTTCCTTCTTTCCCCGTAATTTATCGATGTTTTCCTTTAATTGGTTGATGACGTTACTGAGTTGAGTGTATTCTTCCAACGAAAATTGCTGTTCCAACTCTTTCTTCTTCTCAGAAAGATGACTTATTTCCTCCTTAATTTCCTCTACTTGTTCGACGATGGCCTTTAACTGTCTCATTTGCCCTTTAATTTCAGCACTTCGTGATATTTTTTGTTCTAATTCTTTCTTACCTTCAGTTAGTTCCTGGTGCTTCTCTGGATCATATGCTTTTACCAGTCGTGCGTGTTCATTGATGTTCGATTCAAGTTCTTTTTCTCTTTGCGTGATATACCGTTTCATTTCGATTAGTCTCATTATTTCTTGATTTAATTTTCTCATGTTGGATATTTTTCTATCTTTGGTGCTTATTTGTCTTTCTAGTTGTTCTAGTTGTTCATCTGTTACCGTGATTCTCTGTAATTCTTCTTTTAATTCATTGATGTTATTCTTTAGACTTGATGACTGCTGCTCCAATTCCTTGTATTGATTATATAAAAACTTGGCATTTTCAAGTTTTTCGATTTCGTCTTCTAACATTTTTTGCTTGTCTTCTGATTGCTTTTTTTGTATCATAACTTCTTCGAGTTCTTTTTCGAGTGTAGTTAGGTCGCTTTCAATCTGTTTGATTTCTTTTTCATACATTTTTAGTATTTTCTCTCGGTGTGCTGGTGTGATATCTTGCTTGCAAGTTGGGCACTTTTTTTCTGATTTAATCAACTCGAATTCTTTTTTTTCAGCCTTAAGCTCGTTCAAGTCTTCTTTCTTTGCGTTAAGTTTTCCAAATAAGGAATGATATTTTTCTCTTAGATTTTCGAGTTTTTTTCGTAGATTTTTGAGGGTGTTCTTTTTATCCTTGAAAAGGGTTTCAATGTCAATTTTCTTCCAATTCTCGCCGACAGATGCGATTAATTTTTTTTCAATTGAACTCATTTTTTCAATTTTTTTTTGCAATTCTTTTTTCCGTTCGCTTAAGTTCTTTTCTAGAGGTGCTTTTCGTGCTTTTTCCTTGAGAGCTGATTGAAGCTTCTTCTGAATTTCTTGTAGTTGTTTTGATGAGTTTTCTATCATTTGTTCGATTTCTTCCTTTAATTGAACAAGTGACTTATTTGTAGCGTCAATGAAGTCTGTTTTGAGTAATTTTGAGAGAGCATGTTCGTATTTTGTTTTATCTTGTTCAAGTGTTTTCTTGATCCCTTGGATTCGTTTCTCAATCTCGGAAATTCTTGTTTTTAATTCGTTAAGGGATTTAACATCTTCTTCAATTTTTTTGAGCGTGTTTTTGAATTCTTGCATCTCCTGATTGACATCTTTGATGAGTTCAGAGAGAATGGAAGCCTTAAGATCAAATGTTTTTCCTAATTGTTTCATTACTTGATGATGCTCTCCAATTGCCTGTTCTTCTTTTTTCTTGAGATTATTTGTTCGGTTTTCTAATTGTTTTCGAACAGTCTCTAATTCTTGTCTTATCTTGTCTATTTGTTCAAATTTTTCTTTCTTCTTGTTGAGCTTGACTTCGAAATCCTTGACTTTCTCCGTGATCATCTCAATTTCTTTTTTCCTTTGACTTATTTTTTCTTGTAAATCTGGAATTTCACTTACATCCCTTTTAAGCTCTCCAATTAGAACTTTAAGGTTGTCAATATCCTTGTTAAGAATTTTAATGGGTTCTGCCAGCTTTTTAAAGGCGGTTTCGTATTTATCGAGACCTAATAATCGATCTAGAAGTTCTTTTCTAGCTTGGGGAGTTTGCGAGAAAATTTGCGTGATTTCTCCTTGACGGATGTACACGACGTTCTGAAAGGTATTTTTATCATGACCCAATATTCGTTGTATTTCTTGCGTGACGGTGCTCTGCTTGGTGGCTAATGGATCAGTCTTTCCATCACGATGTAAGATTGCTGACGAACGGCTTGATGACTTGGATAACTGATAGGTACGCGTGATTTTATAGGTTTGATCATCATGACGGAATGTTAATTGAATTTCCATTTTTTTGGTGCCTTTTCTCACGAGATCTTCGAGTTTTCTTCCAGGAACTTCGCCATATAATGCGTACATGATGGCTTCTAAGAGACTACTTTTTCCAGCACCGTTTTCTCCAATTATGACGTTGTTACCATTAACAAACTTCACGGTACCTTCCACATAGGATTTGAAGTTTTTGACTTTTAATTCTATTAGTTCCATTGCTCTCCATCCCTGAGTTTAATCCTTAAATTGATCTAAGGTGATGCTAGCGCTTTTTTTCCTTGATTTCTTGTTCACAACCTTTACTTTATTGGGATTTTGTTTTTGTTGTTCAACTTGGTTCTTGTCTTGCTTGATGGAGAATAAAGATACCGTGCTTGCTTTATCAATGAAAGATTCGATGAGTGAGATTATTTCATCCTCGTTACTTCTTTCTTCCAATGAATTCAGTACAGATTCAATTAAATCGACATGAAACGCTACTAGTTGCTGATCTTTCATCTGGTATCTTGCTTTGAGCGTTCGTTCATAGATTTCTCTCGGTTTAGTATTTTGATAAACGAATACTGGAAGTTGAACTGGTTGTAGATTGCTAAGATCAATGTTAAAGTTGAGAGACCGTGTTTTCTCGGTCAATTCGGCAATGTTGAATAAAGGAAGACCTTCTTGTAATTCTCCGATGAACTTGACGGCAATGCAGGCTTCGGGTTCGTCTATTTTCTTTATGATTTCTTTCATTTTGTTAATTGCCTCGTCTCGTGTAATTTTTCCTAATTTTACGATGTATCTTACTTTTTTGCGAACTTGAAATTGTTTTGGAGTCATATCTTTTTCAACGATATGTGACGGAGGGGTGTTTTCGGGGTCTACAATCATTCTTGCCACGATGTAATTTCTCATTGAATATTCAAAGGTGTCTTCTTCATCATTGAAATCTTGTCCTCGAAGCCAATCTTTCGTGTCCCATTCATTGGAACTTCGATGTTCTGTAGAACCTGGATTAAAAACTTGAAGTCCTTCCTTGTCAAAAAAATATCCATGATGATGACCCATTGCCACGTAATCAAAGGGAAGCGCTCTTAGATCACCTAGTCGAACATCTGGTGAACTTGGAAACATCTCCTGTAAGAAGGCATGAAGCATGAGAATCCTAGGGATGGGAATGGTATTTTGGTAGTGCTCTCGGTGTCGTGCTAATACTTCCTTGAGGCGAGGAATCGTGTTGCTTCCTTGATACCATAATCCAGTAATCTGGGCAATGGCCTTTCCATCGCGTTGATGATAGTATGGTGTACCTTCTTTCACTAGAACAATGTATCCTAACCTGTCAAGAAGGCCTAATATTCCTCCCTGCCTTCGATGTTCCTTGGCATAACTAAGGTCATGATTTCCTGGGATGCAATAAACTTTCACCCGTGCTTTTCGAGCGAGTTCTAGGACTTCAATGGCTTGGCGTATGGCATCGGGAGGTGGACGGTACGTTTCAAATAAATCTCCGCTAATGAGGATGAAATCTGGATTTTCAGCCAATGAAAGTTCCATTACCTTCTTGAAGGCTCTACCAAAGTCTTTAAAGCGTTCATACTTGTTATATTGTTTATAACCGAGATGAACGTCAGAAAAATGACACCACTTGATTTCATATTTTTCTTTTGGAAAATTAGTTGGGATGGATGCGGAATCCTTCATTTTTCAATCTCCCTGTTCTTGCGTTGATCACGTGTTAAAAAATGTCATCGTCTTCATCATCGTAATTAATGGTAACTTCCTCGGTTTTAAGAAACTCGGACTCAGATGTTCGTGGTTGTTGAAGTGCTTTTTTCCATTCCTCGATCGGATTGATATCTTCACCACCAAGCTTTCCACGAAACTTGTCAATCTTGACTAGAGCGGGTAATTTTAAAGTTGGTCCAATGATGATTGCCTCTCCACGATTAAGCCCTGGTAAGTCTTGGAGGAGATCCTCGCTGATGGCCTCAGCAGATTGCATGATGTGGCTTTGATCTCTAGGATTCACGACCCTAAGAATGATTTGGGTGTTGCATTGACTAAGGGCATCGCTATCAATTTTTCCTGGTCTTTGGCTGACTAAGCAGAGTCCAATTCCGAATTTTCGGCCTTCGGCAGCTATTTTCTTGATTTGTGCTGCACATTGTAGACCACGACCAACAGAATCAGGAGGAACAAAGTTATGAGCTTCTTCTACGATGGTGAAGACAGGACACGGTAATCTTGGATCGACATTTCGGTTTCTTCTCCAGTTTACACCAGCTTCGTATAAAATTTTGTATAAATGTCCCACTACAACTTGCTGTACTTCTTGTTCCACGCCAGCAAGGGAGACGACGGTAGCTTGTCCAGGTTTAACTAGTGCTGGGGCAACATCTGAATGAACTAATGTTTGATCATTTTGCGTGAAAATGGGGATATCTTCAACATTCTCAATGCGATTAATGACGCCTGCTGCTGAATTTCGAAGGCTTGCCTCATTTTCAGCTATGGTCTCGATTGCTGTTCGTAATTCATTCCAATCGAATGCAATGCCGTTTTCTTGGAAATAATCGATAGATTCTCTTAATAATCG
>JAJRXH010000279.1 GCA_024276395.1 archaeon | reverse complement strand
ATTCGAAAGTCCAATTAGTGTCCTCCCCATTCCAGAGGAATTCGTGAAGTTCCTGCACTGAAGTAAATCCAATAGTGCATCATAGAAAATGTCGTGGTATATTATATAGCTACCACTGGTGGCGAGCGAGAGCATGTGACTTGCGAAGAAGATGCCGCAGTGCTTCAATTCAAGAAATGAATGTAGAAATGAAACCGGTTCAATTTCGCTCGATTTAAACTGTGAAAAAGCCTTCCTGAGCTCTGTCACATCATTATCTTTGAGAAACGGTAGCACTGTTTTCTGCTGCAACATCGCATGGTCGATTAGAGTTTCTTTTACAATATCAAGAAATTCAGAATCTGCATTATCGACATGAGCACTAAGATGAATACCTATCCATATTGCACGGAATATTTGATATTTTATCATCTCCATGTTAGGGCACTGATATCAACCCAGACATTCAGATTTGAATGATTTCATTTCAATCTCTCTGAACTGGGATTCTTTCCTCTTGCACTCTAGCCTTTTCATACTCCCCTCCTGTAAATCGGAAGATGAATGATAACTCTTGCACTTTTCTTCGCCATGTACAGAGTGTTTTTCAATAACATTTCTACTACTAGAGTGGCCAAATACCAACAGCTCTTTTTGCAAAGGCTTTCTGTCGTTTCTCAATTTCCCTTGGGCCCCAGCTGTCATTGGCACAGAGCTGCTTAGTCATTTTTATCTCTGACATTTTGTATTTTCTTTTCTTATCAGCGAATGACTTGTTGGACACTTTTCGATTCAGCTTTTCATCCAGCAAGGTCAAGTTCCCTATACGATCTATCCAATTGTTAGTATCCTCGTCATGCTTCTCGAATGACACATACCAAGACTCAGTAGGTGATTGTGGTAGGATATGCTCCAAATGAACTTTCTTGCCAACGACGATTTCTTGTGTCCTTGAATACGATCCATTTATTTGTCGAAGGATGTATTTAGCAGTACGTGATGATTTTATTTTAGCCTTGCTGAATTCATGCATGAACACCTTATCATTCGGAGCAGAATTTCTGAGATTGCTGATAAGTCCTTGAGTAGTTATTTTCTTTTCTCGGAGTTCTCGTGCTAACTTTCCAGCATCTATCTCAAATTCGTTTGGGCTACTAGTACCTATGATGAACTTTCTCATTACAAAACTGAGCAAAGCCTCTGAGATTTTTCCGAATTGTGATGAATTCAAACCAAATCGTGCAGCAGCAGCTAATAGTAATGGATGCACTTGGGTAACTCCTAAGGTCTTTAAAGCTGCTAATGCATTGTAACTGCCTTCTTCATATGAATTCCTTGTGGGTTCAAGAATCCGGTAATAGTATTCAGAATGCTCCTCTAAATCGTCTATCAGTTCCTCGGGATCAAGTTCTTCTGTAACGACCTTCTTAATTCTTCTATAGAATCCTTTCTTCCGGAGTAATTCGTACTTGGACATCCAATAATACCTGAAGAATCTAAAAGCTTGGCTTTCGCTAAATTTACTAGAAATACTATCCCACTTTGCGGTTATGTCCGACCTATTCTCTCTTTGCACTTTTGATATCAATAGGTTCTTGATCAAATCCATTGGCTTGAGTGGAACTCCTTTTGCATTTATGCTTTCAAAAATATGATGTGCGTCTGAATCATCAAGAACCTCTATCGTGATTACCATCGCCTTTTGAGTGAAGAAATTATAATAGTCTAGCAGAAACTCAACGCCTTCCTTGTTAATCATCGCTCTTGCTTTTTGCCGCAGGTAAGTATATGCATATAGCAACCGTTTATTCGAATCATGGGTGGCCGCTTGCGCTTTTAGATCTAGATGAGATTCTCCTATGATATGTTTCTTGAAGAATCTATCATCATGTCTATTCAACCTAACCCGTTCATATTTTTTCTCTTTTCTTGGGACATGATAAATTTTGGAATCCAACTTACCGCAAATGAATTTTGCAATCTCATCGTCTTCATTAACCAATTCATCTCTAAGGGCAGCAAAAAGAATTAGCATAGTACACAATCTCTGCTGACCATCCACAACCTCATATTCATGGCCTATTGTCGATTTGATTGGGATTAAAACCAATGTACCCATAAAATACTGATGCAATTGCTGCTTCATAGCATCAAGTATATCTCCCCAGAAATCCTCAACTGTTTCTTTCTCCCAAGCGTAGCTTCTTTGATATTCAGGAACCCTATATATTTTTGAATCTGTAAACAATTCACCAAGGTATTTACGAACATAACTAAAGCTTTGGCTCATTCTCACATCACTCGTCATCAAGAAACAAAGAAGGATATATTTCTTAATGTTTTGAATCCCCATTCCGTTAACTTTGACATGCTTCATTTAGAAGAATCGCTGCAGCATAATCTCTCTAGGGCTTGTACGATATTCTGGAAAGATCATCCTTTTGCAATGGCTCTGTTAACCGATAAAAATCTAGAGGACGCGGCTTGAATCACAGTTGCTGGTGTTTGTTCCAGACAGGAATACTCTGAATGCTTGTCACAGATCCGCGTGTGCTCACCACATATATTTGGTTTACAAAAGACCGGAGCTATGAAAAAAAATCCAACTGATATCATAAGGTTGGTGGTGGCAAGAAACGAGGTGTTGGAATTCTTACACACAATCATTCATACTGATTTCAATCAGTAACATCCAACTGGATTCTGACACAGATGACATGAAAACCCTCTAGTATGGTTGCAGAGGGAAAAGAACCGCATCGACCGACCCATTCGGTTCTTGATCCATACATATGATTAGGCCGTCACACAGACTGGTATGCCT
>JAJRXH010000278.1 GCA_024276395.1 archaeon | reverse complement strand
TCAATGAGTCCTAACTCCCATGCCTCATGCAAAACCGCCAGCACAACAGGTTTGGATAATTTCAAAGAATCCGATATTTGATCCAAGTTTACACCATCAGGATGCTTACTCATAAAATGGAGCACCTTGAATCCATTAGAACTTATTAAAAATCGCGCAAGCATAGTCATCTTCTCATCATTAGGGAGGCTCATTTTTTATCACCATTATCGATATCTGTCAAGTTGACAGCTAGAACATCAAGCATGACCACCTTCGAGGGCGCTTTCACGACTTGTGCAAAACTGGGGTTGGTACGACCATCATCCCCACTAATTAATTCCTTCACGTAGAGCCCACCATCGCACGTGATTTCAACACGTAATAATGATGGATCGTCACTATCTGGCCCAAGTAACCTCAGAGAATGTACTGTGCGGCGTCGAAGTTTGTTGGCTCGTCTGTGAAGAACACGATACGGAGTCCATTGCTGGATCTCCCGATTTACAAAAAATTGTTCAATATCATCCTTTTTTTCCATTATTTCATCAACAGTTTTTCCATGGACGACAACAATCGCCAAGTACTTCTTAGATGTCTTGCTACTTAATCCTTTAAGTTGTCTTAGTCTGGCACGAGATGAATATCCAACTAATTTTACCTTGATTTTTCCCTTACCGTGTTCATTGATAGCCCGTTCCAGTAAATCAAGAGGCAAACTCCTTTTTTTAGGGCGGATAATCTCCATAACAAAAGGACGACCTTCTCCTAGCATTCGTGCGTCAATATCTTCTCGTCCAGCACCATGAAACTTACCATCTTCTGCCTCAAAGAGTGGGATGATGGGATCAAGTATTAATTCTGCAACTGAAGTTGGATATTTTTTCCCAGTAAAGTTACAAAGAGCACAACCCTTTCCATCACAATCTTTACAAGGCCAGTGAGACTGTGGAATATCTCGGACAAACTTGCAGTATCTTCCTTCGATGAAAACAGGATGTATTTCCAACTCAACCTGGCTCTTAACCAGATTAATGATGATCAAAAGATCTTGTGTCTTGACATCAACATCTCGATCTAGGTGTCCCCAACGTTGTAGCAAGCGCTTTCCAATTTCTCGATTAACCTCTGACTTGATGATCTCAGCCCATTCACTTAAATCAAAACTGGCCCGAATTTCATCTTCCTTTTCTAGTATTTCTTGGGGAATGATGCTACCGACGACGAAGGTGCGAAATTCAATTTTTTCACATTTACTCTCAACTCGGTTGCACCATTGATTCAAGCTAATTTCTTGAAAAAAGCCACGACAGAGCTCACAAGACTCCATTTCCACATCTTCAGATATTACTCGTGACGAATTCACCGCAACAGACCTTGACCCTAGGACGTCAAAAAGAAATTTTTTCAGCCGATCAAACCCAAACAATCCAAGACAATAATGACATGACGATGACGAAGTCACCAACATTGAATCTAGGTCATTAATACCGGATGTTGAAAGAATTTTCTGAAATTGCAGACAATTTTGCCCTTTTTTCAAAGTTTCACGAGCAGACCGATAATCTTGCCGCGCTAGATAATATAAAGTCAGCGCAGCTTCGAGAGAGTAATCTCGCCTCATTTTAATTTCAGAAACCATTCCAAGATAAAGAAGAAGCGCTTCAGAAAATTTCTGCCAAGACTCGACTCCAAACTTTTGTTCTAGCAACAAGCATATATGAGACGACCTCATCTCATTCTTTTGATCAGTTATAGTTTTTTGCCCAGCTTCAAAAAAGATTTCCCTTACATTCTTAAAGATGTCATTTTTTCTGAGTAAATACCTCAAGGATCGACCTCGTTGTGAATTTGAAAGTCCAGACAAGAGATTACCGAATTGTCGTCCAAGGCAATTATCACACAAGTCATGAGAAGATAACAATCGTGCAGTTGTTTCCAACAAGTCCATTTGATGCAACCCGTTTTCTTTCTTCATGAGTCCTAAAGACCTTCTAATAAAAGAAGCTACTTGAAATAGGCTTTTGAAAAAATGGTGAACCCGATATCATAGAACTGTCAAGTGGGATGGATGGTGACATCAAAGAATCCTAATATGAAAAAACTAGGCGAATTATTGCTAAAAGGAGCAAAGATGTTAGATCGATCATGTCCAGACTGTAACGTTCCATTATTCCAGTTTAAAGACGGAACCGTGAAATGTGCCTCATGTAATCGAAAAGTCATTTTTGCTAAATCGGATGAAGAAATACAAGTATTAGAATCCCGATTGCATCAACAAGAAGCTTTTTTAGATCTGTTAGCAACTCTTCATGGGAAAGCATCCTATCTAAGCCAAGAAATTGCGTCACAGACAGACATTGACAAACTAGAAAAATTATTAGGCATTCTAGGTTCCTTATTGGACGTCATTTATAAGGCACAGCGCATCCAAAACGAATTTCTCACGTTAAACTTTGAGAAAAGAAATAAACAATAAGAAGGATTCTCCAAGATTTTAATATTCTATTTAGGTGCATATTTTCATTCCAAATTCTTCAATAGACTCAGAAAATGCTTGATTTCTACTTTGATCTCATCTCTTAAATGCAAGACATCAGAAACATCAATAGGTTCAACGTGATTCAATGAGCGATTTAATTGAACCACACCACCAATAGTTTGAATGTCTTTTGAATCAATGGTAAATTCGATGTTCAATCCCTTAACTACAAACTCTACTGTCCCTGGAGGAACTTGAACTCTAATACTTCTTATGACACCGATAAGTTGCGCATTCCCATCAATCACAGCTTTTCCTATTAACTTTCCAGGAACCGTGTTAATCTCGTACAACTCTATTGAAAAAGGTCGCATCGTGCCACTAGAATCACTGTTACCTTTTTGCTTAGCCATTGGTTAGAACTCCTCTTTTACCGTTTATCTCTTTCAATAACTCATGAATCTGTAAATGGAAAAAGAAAGAAAAAGATAAAGTTATCATTCATCAGAAGGGTGGACCTTGCATTCCCGGAATGCCACCCATTCCCGGCACACCTCGCTGTTTTCTCATCTTTCTCATTCTCTTGAGCATTGCTTGAGTCTGATTAAATTGTTTTAACAAGGCTCTAACTAAATCGGGGTGTGTTCCAGAACCGCGTGCTATCCGATGAATACGTGTTCCCTTGATGATTTTTGGATTTTCCAGTTCTTCTCTTGTCATGGCCCTCAATATCGCCAAAAATACCTTGACACTTTCATCATCCATTTCATCAACTGGTAAGCCTGAAAAAGGTCCTCCCTTACCGACACCTGGCAACTTGGACAATATCCGCCGAAGTGTACCTGCCTCTGCCACAGATTCTAATTGCATCTTGAAATGCTGGAGAGTTATCCGACCTCTTTTAAAGGCCTCCATCAATTCTTCTTGTTGCTCTGTTGAAGTTGCTTCAGCAATGCGTTGCAAGATTCCTTGCAGATCACCTAAACCAAGAAGATTGGCAACAAACCGAACTGGATCAAATTCTTCGAGATCTTCGATGGTCTCCCCATCACCATAGAATCGGATTTTAGCCCCGGTTGCAGCCACGGCTGAGACGGCACCACCACCTTTTGACGACCCATCTAGCTTCGTGACTATAATTGATCCGACAGGTGTCGTTCGGTTAAAAGCATCTGCTTGAGCATATGCTTGCTGTCCAATCGTACCGTCAATGACCAAGATGATTTCATCGGGCTGAGCAATCTTGGCAATTTGTTGCATCTCCTTGAGTAAGCCCTTTTCTTCCTTGTGCCTTCCTGCAGTATCAATCAACAGGAGATCAATTTTCTTTTTCTCAAAATATTTCAGGCCTTTCTTGACAACCTTCGTGGACTTCTTTTCATTGGGATCACCGTATACCTCGACTCCAATTGGTTCAAGTAATTGCCTTAACTGGTCATAAGCGCCAGGACGGAAAGTATCACCAGCAATGGCAGCTACTTTATATCCTCGTTTCTGATAATATCGCGCCAACTTGGCTAAGGTGGTTGTCTTTCCAGAACCTTGAATACCAACCAGCATAATCTTGGTTAATTGTCTTTTCACCAAAGTCAACGGATGATAGCGTCTCCCCAAAAGGTTGGTTAGCTCATCATAAATGATCTTGATCACGTAATCACGTCGTGATACACCTGGAGGGATATCCTCCTTGAAAGCCCGCTGACGGACATTTTCGAGCATCTGTTGTACTAGTTCTACTTTCACATCTGCAGACAATAATGCCCTTTCAAGTTCTTTTAATACTTCTTCCAAGGCTTCCCTATCCACGACCGGAAGTCCTCTCAACTTTCGAAGTGTAACTTGTAAGGATTCGCCCAGTCCTTTAAGCATTTTCCCTTTTCTCCACCAACTCACTTATTTCCGATGAATGATCTGCAATTATTCTTTATATATCGTTCGCTTAAGCGACAACCACATCGTGTTTCACTCCAAGTGAGCAAATGATGGATCAACATTATCGTAGAAAGGTGATTTACAAATTTTTATCACAGATATAGTGTAAAATTGCAACTGTTTGGCTAGTGAGATAATCAACATTGACTGATAGTGAAAGGAATGGATAGGAGGATAATAGATCTCGTGAATGAGAGGAAAATCCTAGGTGATCGCCCAGCACGAAGGCAACACGTTCCTCAATCGGCTCTTGAAATGGCTTACCACGAGGGTCAAGTACCATCACCTTCCAATTATGTAGTTCTTTTAGCACCATCTCCAACGTCCCTGGACCATACCACATCCCGGGAATTTTTTCACCAGAGAACACGTCACGCAGTATTCCACCTAAACTACGTTCATCTGGATTAAGCCCTCTGACCTTATTTCCTTGAATCACCAAAAACGTGTGAGTTTTCTCAAAAACAGCAACCAATTGAGTATCACGACGAAAGCCATTCGACAAAAATAAACACGATGTTATCACGCGACAAAGTACATCAAGACGTCCTTGTCCTGGTAAGTCATCTAACTTAATATTTCTTGAAGGAATGGCTTCTTGAAGGACAACAATGAAGCTTCGGGATGGTTCCATCGTTCAATCCCTCATAATGTCATTAACAACCTTTATATAGAAATTAATAACATTAATGTCATGTATATGTTACTTAATTAATGAAGTTGCACTCTATTGGCAAAAGTGGATCATTTCTCCATGGAGCGATCTTAAAATGAGTGAAATCAAGGGTGTATGGATCATAACCGGAACCGGGTTATGCATCCTCCACCGAACTTATTCTCAAGAAAGTAACACCATCGATCAAACATTATTTGCAGGTTTTCTTACAGCCATCATGGCCATGGCACAAGAGGTAACCAACTCAGAAATTCAAAAAATTGACCTAAAACAGATAGTACTACACTTCCAATATAACAATGATAACGATTACTACATCGTCGTATCCGCGGAAAAAAGAATAGCTGATGACAAAATTAATGATTTCATCAATGATGTGAAAATTTACTTCGAAAACAAGCTGTATCCTACCATCAAGAGCATATTCGTTCCGCAACTAGAAAATATTGAATTATTCTATCCAGACATTGACGACATCGTCAAGAAACATTTCGACCTCCAAAAAGGTTCCAAGAGGAAAACTGTTTCAGAAAAAGAGGTACAACATATCGTCACCATCCAAAAAATCAAGAATATCT
>JAJRXH010000277.1 GCA_024276395.1 archaeon | reverse complement strand
CTCGTGTTTTATCCTCGCATCGCGGGGAGAGGTCCTCACGAAGCGATTAACGTGATGACACGACCTTGAACCCACGCGTGACAGAAACATCGGGCTGATCAGAAAAACTGAAGATAAAAAAGAGAGATAAAGAAAGGATAGAAGGAATGAGATAAATCGATCACAGTTGATTCAATTTCTGTCGAAAATCATTCATCCAACGAACAACAGCCAATTCAAGTTCTCGTAGTTCTTTTTCTTTTGGCACTGTTCCTACAGACTTAAGTTCTAGCCGTTTTATCCACTCATTAACTTCTTGGACATAAGGATGTCGGGGTCCATAAAAGGCCACTTCATTCATGATGCTCTTAATGGTGTCTAGGTTCGGTAAAAGACGCTCCACCGTGGCAATGGATTCCAATCGAATTAAATCAATGAGTTCCAAGCAAGACGCGATGAACTCTGCTGTTTGTGCAGGAAGTTTCGTGATCCTAGTAATTCCTCGTTCAGCAGTGGGACCTTTCATACCTAAGTCTTGCTCTCCACCTAAAGCTAACTTCAAGAGTCGGGTCGCAGCTGGACAGCTTCGATGCAGTCCTTCTGCCTGGATGAACTGATCAAGATCGAACTGTTCACGGTGCAATTGTTCGATTGCATGAAGTGCCTTGGAAATATTTAACTTAAGATGTCGATAATAATCATCAGGAGCCATATCACCCTCTTCATGTGCACGATGTAATATTTCTAAGGTCACAATGCTCGAATACACTTCAGCTTCGAGCCGCCACTTTTGTTCTATATCTGAAGGGATCGAAATCATGCTTGTCATTTTTTTACCCTTTTTTGTTCTAATCTTTCTTTTCCATTTAACATTCATTCAATAAATAATTATTCCATCAGTATCAGAAAAATGGACATTTATCGACTCGCTAACTGATTCTCAGCCAATTCAAGTTTTTTTCTTGCAAGATACAAGTTTTTTGCGTATTTTCGGTAAAGTTTAGCAAAATCATAAATGGAAACTTCGCCACTGCTATATTTTTCATGCAATGCAGACAATAACTCGCTGAGCGCAATGACTTCGCTTTTCATTTCTTCTAACAAGCTAAGTTTAACCTCATACGAGCGAATATCATCCCGTGTCTGAGTCAATGACCCAGCCATACTATCCATTTTTGCCTTTAACATTGCTATCTGTTCATCTCGCCGCATGAGCTCATTTTGGAGTCTTTCCAATTCTTTTTGAAGCATCAAGAGCCTAGTTTGTTTTTGCTCTAATTGTTGTCTTAGAGTGTCAATTGTCTCTTGGTATTTTTTCATATCCTGAGATGGAATGGCAGTAGGTGTCGTGACGGAACCGCTGGACAATCGCCGGGATGGAGGTATCGAACCCCTACGAGAGGTAGGTGGTGAACTCCTACTAGAAGGATAGGTTCCCACTGGTGGAACTCGGGCTGCCGCACCCGGAGGACGAGGAGGCACGCGACGCATCAAAGTAACGAGCTTGTTAATAACTTGATACACGTGGTATTCAGCTCTCCAATACTGGAGAATGTCAAGTGAGACGAAGCCATCCTTATCAAAATTTGGGTGAACTACATTAGACAGACATCTCACGACAGGGGGAACTTGTGGAAATAACTTGGGAATGTAAATTTCGAATTCAACTTCATTTATGGGAATGCGTGGATTATCATACCGTATTTTTCCTTTCCACCGACGTAAATCACCATCAACTGGCTCAAAACCTTCACACCTAGTATAAATTAACTGGGCTTCTTGTGCCAGCACTGCATCCTGAGGATTCATCATCTTTGGTCCAACTCGACACATTTTTCTCAAGTATCGCATTCATTCCAAGTTTTAAATAGGTTGATGAAGAGGGCAACACCAAAGCGACTTAATTCTCTCAAGTCAAGGTGACCAAAAGTTCTTTCAACACTTCGGGAGGAGCATCGGTTTTGAAAGTTGTCCCTCCATAATGAGCGAGCGTGGCTTCATACCCGTTGCTTAGTAATAATTCAACAACTTTACGAGTAGAAATGGCCGAGATTTTCCAAGATTTTGTCAAGAGATGTACATCATAGTGATAAGGCAAGTTAACTTTTTCTTCTTGTCTTAGAAGAGTTAGGAAATCATAAATTTTTTTCAATTTCCCTTGACGATTTAGATCTGAAAAAGAAAGAATTTTCTCAAGTAAATCCGTATCTTGCAACTTACCTAGCCAGCATGGACCGAGGACACGAATATGGTTATTACAATTGGGACATACCTGAATCTCCAGCATTTCACCGCGAACATAAGGCCTCCATTCTTGAACCCAAAGACACTTTCTACAAGAGACCAGAAATCCGACATTCGCTCTCACGAAAGATTTCCCTTTTACTCTCTTCACAAACGCTCGAACATAATGATCCTTGTAAAAAGAGAGTAGGGGCTTAAAAAACCGCCCATGCTTAAAGCCAGGCCACATCATCCCCAAGACATGTACTCTCAAGGCAAATTCATGAAAAAACCATGGTTTAGATGAAAAACTCACGCCTAAATTCTCATAGGCAACTGCTGGATAATTACCTACTAAGGCTGGCATATCTGTTGCCGTGGCTGCAAGTATGCCCTCTTTTTGTAGAATGAGAGTTGAAGCCTCAAGAAATGGTGCTGGAGTTCCATATGGATCTATATCTACCACGTCAAAATATTCATGATTCACGTGATGCGCATGAAGATGCCGGATAGCATCACGGTTATCAACCGTGGCGTGTTTCTTCGTCATCATTGTGGTAAATTCAGTGAGTTGAAGATGACGAATGTTCTTGTTCATCAACACGACAGCCCTGGGATTCAGATCATTAAGGCAAACTCTCGTGACGCCATCGACTTCAGTAAGATAACGTAATCCTCTAATTCCCGTTGCGGCTAGTGGTTCGCATACTTTCACTTCAGAATGTTCTGAACGAGAGTCTTCAAGATCAAATAGTGCTTTTAGGACCAACACGGATATGGTGCGATTAATCTCTTGTTTCTTGTTATAAAAAACAACATCAGAAGCGCGGGGGATGCTTGCTCTCTGAACGGGCCTATAAAATGGAGTCATCCCTTCTCGATCAAGTTCCACCTCAAAATCCAGGGTATCTGATTGAACATCCATATCACCCCACCCTTCCCTTTCAAAGCCAATCTTCTGCACCCGTCCAAATTCGACTCATAGCAGCTGCCAACTGATTCAGTCCCACATGATGATAAGCACTCACGGGGATGAGAGGATAATAACTTTGCAAGTGCTCGATTGCATCCGTGATTTCTACTCCCAACTCACGAATGAGGCCCTCCTCTAGGTCAATTGCATCACGAACGTTATCAACAGATTCACTCCAAGAAAGAACAGTCCGCACTAGCTCTGGCTTTAGAATGTCGATCTTCGTGAGGACATTTACAATGGGGAGATTCAATCGAAAAATGACGGAAGTTGCAAGCATCTG
>JAJRXH010000276.1 GCA_024276395.1 archaeon | reverse complement strand
GTGGTCGTCCACCAGCTGCTCCTCGAGATTACATTCCGTTACACCACGGGATAACTGAATAACTCCCATGAATAATACTTTTCATAAGGAATGAATGCCTAAACTCTAAATAGAACTATCACTGAACTATAAGGTAGCGTTGACTATAATCGTTTATAAATGATGGTTTTGAATATTCAGTTGCCTGAAAAAATGATACCTAATTGGTCGAGTGAGCTCACAAACATGTCAGAAATGAAATCACTGGCAGAAGCCGTTCCTACTACTTTAATAATGTTAATTGTCCCTGATTTTATTGTAGAATCTGTCATACTTGCAATAGATTCGAGTATCCCCATAGATGAAGATAGAGTCGTCCAAACTGCTGAAATGCAAGGTATCAAGCTCTTATCGTCATTTGATCCTTCAGACCTATTCCAAGTTGGATGCATCCATGCCCTTTATCCATGGAATAATCCAAAGGGATACTTCTTGGCACTCTATTTTCCCTTCATACCCACCATTTCAAAAAATGTCACCATGGAAATGGAAACTCTTACCTTGATGCTAGGAACAGTAATTGATAGAAGTTTTTCTAACATTGCCCACATGATGATGGATAAAATATACACAGAAATGGAAAATTCCCTCTCTCGCATATCTGAAACCTTGGCAAGTCTTCCTCTAGGAACGAGTAGTGAAGAAAACAATCATTCCAATGAACTAGACTCTCAAAGGGAAGAAATCAAAAAAATATTACACGATATCAGAATGAACATTCAGTCGATGATCAAAGTCTGGCTGAACAATCTCAATCTTTTTAACGAAGGTATTCCCTAATGGGGCACGGAAGCAATATTTTTTTCAACACGTCACTAAGATGATCTTTTTTCAATATAATTTCATCAATCAGATGAAGACCCTATCTTAAACGGCGTGTCCACCTAGTTTTCACGAGAGGGATGGCATCACTTGAATCGGATGATACTGTAATTGAAATATAATTTCATAAAAACATAAAAAGGGAAAGAGTAGTTGGATTACATAAAACTTTCCATGGGCATGATAAACAGTATCGTGATTAAACATGAGCTGGGAACAAAAGTTAGCACGAACTTACTTGCAAAAAAACAATCCATTATTGGGAAAAATTCCCGAAGAAATCATTTCAGAATTCCAAAATGTTTCAAAAATTTCTCGAATCTTTCATCTTCTTGCCGTATTATGGTTCATCTATTCTATTCTCATGCCGGTTTCTTTCGCTTTAGAAATCATCACGATGTCACTACTTGGTCTGCTTCTCATCGTGACCATTGAACCACTATTGCTCCGGAAAAAAGGAAAAAATGTCATGATTGGACCAAGCTTGGTTCTCCTAGTCTACTTGCTCATTCTCAACATTCTTGATGTGACTAAGTTATCGAACTCCTCAAGCCTTGCGAAGTTACTTGGCTTTCAAGGAGTTCTTTTCAAGGAATGGGTTTTTCTTTCCACCTGGATGGTTCTTTTCATTTCCTTGATGTTAAGAATGATCGAATGGGATTCATTGACCACACATGGAAGATTATTCTTGATAACAGTTGTTAGATCGGTGGGCGTATCCTTGATGATGGTATACTTGCTTCTTGTCCTCAACGTCTTTTCATTTCCGCTTATTCCATCTTGGTCAGTTGATGAATTATACTTGTTAGGAGGCATTCTCTGGATTGGGTCACACCTGTTAGGTGCCCTTCTCATCGAAGAACAAGAGTTATTCCAAAAAGAGGATTTCATGGAGGCACTTTCACACTCATACTCTTTGATGAGTTTTTCCTCACGAGTACTATCCTTTGGAATCTTATCATTTTTCCTTCAAGTTCTGTCATTAGTCCCACGAACAGAAACATGGAATAATATCATCATCTTGTCCACTTTTGGCGGCATTTTCCTCCTTCTTAGCTTTCAGAGTCTTTCTTCAACCAAGAAAAAAAGCACAACTCTCACTAATGATCAAGAAAAAGAAATTTTATCGTCAATAAAGAAAAAAATACCATCATTAGATGAAATCAAGGAAAAAGGTGTCTTATTACCTCGAAAACCATTAAACATCTCTAAAGATGGTAAAGATGTGCTTGAACTCGACCCAAAAACCGTAATTCTCCCCAAGGAATTAGACGATGGTGGTGCCGTATTAACCGTCATTGGTCAAGCAAGTCAATTGACACGAGAAAAAATTAAATCGAAAACACGCACCATTCAAGTCTTCAAAGAGCAAGAAACAGATGAGATCATGGAAGATGAGGAGACGGTGGAAATAGCGATTGATGAATTAGATGTGGAGAATGAAGAAGGCGAAATAGTTCAGCTAGAACTGTCTTCAGAAGAGTGGGAATCTTTAAAGGTCGAGTTAATAAAAAAAATGCCGGATGAATTAAATTACGAAGAGCTCGGCCTAGATGAATTGGGAATTCGTTCTGCAGCTGATTTTGAAGAATTTCTACAAGGTTTCATCAACAAGCTACGGAGAAAACTCAGTGACGAACTAGAAAAACTTGTCCTTGATGTTCTTTCCTTCAGGGAATCTCGATGCGGCGTGTTCAGTGATGATGATTTCGAACTCATCCGCTTCCCAGGAGTAACCATTCTCGAAAAAAGGAAGTTTGAATACATCTCGACAATAGGATTCACGCTCATCGAGACTTCCAGCGGGACTTTCATATCTTTACCCTTATTGAAAATTCTTGAGACTAAGAAAGGGTCCATTTTCAAGAGTCCATTTTTCTCAATCATTGAATTAGGAGACAGAGGTAATCTTGTAAACATTTTCGGGTTCACGATTAATGAACTTAAACTAAAACCAAACGAAAGACTCGATGACATGGTACGAGAGATTGCGACATCTTTCAAGATTACTGAAGAAGATTTCAAGTCCAGACCAAAACCTAAAAGGACAACACGAAGTAGGACACAAACAACACGAAGCACTTCAACAAAAGGTATCAAAAAGCATGTTAAAATGACCATGGATGAACTAGAAGCACTAGAAGGTATCAAAAATATTGCCAAAAGCATCCAAGATGATGTGGGCAAAGCTATGAAAAATAAAACAGAAAAAGAGAATGATGGACAAGGGATGGATGATAAATAATGACCACTTGACAAAATGCGATGGAAATACATCATCAAGAATTAATGACATGAAATCTCAGCAAAAGGAGGAGCCTTGATGAATGATGAACGGAAGATTAATTCGGAAATAAAAGTGCAAGTTAAAGATCTTACCCTCTTTAGAGAGCGATTAAATCAATTGGGAGCAGATTTTAAGGGCACTGACCACCAAAAAGATACCTATTTCAAAGTTTCTCAAGGACGACTAAAGCTCCGAGAAGGAAACATCGAAAATGCGCTCATCTTCTATGACCGTGACGACGATTCCTTTCCAAAAAAAAGTAGGATCATTCTTGTACGAAGCAGCACGCCTGAACTTCGAGAAATCTTGTTCAGATCCTTGGAAATATTAGTAGTAGTAGAAAAACAACGGGAAATTTATTTCATTGACAACGTGAAATTCCACTTGGATGTAGTACCAAAACTGGGGAAATTTGTAGAAATAGAGGTAATGGGTGGCCCGGAGGCAGATCTTGAAGAATTAAACACCACGTTAAAACATTACGTGGAATTGTTGAAGTTACCAACTGACAAGCAAGTCAAGTTCTCATATTCTGATTTGTTGTTAATGCTCGACTCGAATTGATCATTAAACGCTAATTTCTTGAGTTTTCATGAGAAAAAGAGATAAAACTTCATGTTTTTTCATTTTCACTTGAAGATAGGTAGTTTCCCAGGTGACCTTTGATTTTTTCTTCAATGATTGCAATTATCTGCTGATCCCTCTTAACAAAATCTAAAGAAAGGTACTCCATGATGTGTGAATTCGCAGAAAGATCCTTGGCAAGCTGTCTAAGCTGATGACGGACGAATGGATCATCTTGATTCAAGAAGACTGTAAGAAAGCTCTTCCCCTTCACCACTGGGACGAAGTCAATGACAAAGCGTTCATGCTTGATGCTCGATAACATTCCCACTGAACCAACAAATGAACTAGACATGCTCTGTAGGGCAGCAATGAGGCCACTCAGCAAGTCTGGATCAATATGATCGTCATGAACACGGGAAAAATAATTAAGACCATAACTACTTTGAATGAGAATGGCCCTGATTTGAGGATGCCTCCCTTCGGTTGGTGGATGGGCAACTGGGATTCGGGATAATTGGAGAATAAGAGACTGTAATGCCTTCAAGAGGAAAAATTCATGCACGTCTCCATCAAGATCGACATCCGCCGTGTTCTGAACCAAAGGAAATCCACGTGATTCTCCCACGACTCCCTCAAGTGACCAGTGTGAATACCTCTCTAATTCTTGTAAGACTTTTGCTGTTTCTTCGGAGCAATCTTTCTTGATAGCATCAATGAGTTGAATAAATTCTTCGTAAATTGCCAACAATTTATCCATTGGCTCATTTAACAATGCCTGTAGCAAGAGTTTAGTCATGATCAATCGAACTCTGATCAATGGCCTCTGATCTAAATCTCCATATAAAAAGAG
>JAJRXH010000275.1 GCA_024276395.1 archaeon | reverse complement strand
TATTCTCACAAAGCAGGAAAGAACAGCTGCAATACGAATGACTAGATTCCAATGCTTGAATGCCACGCATCACAGGTATGATGACGCAACTGGTAAAACTGAAAATAAAAAAGACGAAAATGTACTTCTCAATACAGATCTCGTCACTAAAGTTGAATTTTTTTGGTAATTTATGGAATTAAATCATTTAGACGTGCTAATGAGGTCTTTTGTGGCAACATTTTTAAATTGTTTCTAGGAAAATTTTGATAGATGCGTGAGCTCTTATGAAAGGTGCTGTTAGATGGGTACCGTGACCTTAGTCGGAGAAACGGAAGACGGAGACATTCTTCCCATTGAGGTGGATACCTCCGTCACCAAGCTAGAAATCGTGGATAAGAATTTGTGGAGCTTGGATCTCGAACCCTTGAAAGAATGTCACGATCTAGAAATTCTTGACTTGCATCGCAATAAATTGTGGAGCATCGACTTAACACCACTTACCAAGTGCCCAAGATTCAGACTTCTTAATCTTTACGGCAATCAATTCCGTGAGATCGACCTTGCTCCTCTACGGCAATGCAAGAACTTCGAAGGCCTCTCATTGTGGGAAAACAGAATTCAAGCAATTGACCTTTCTCCCCTAGAAAACCTAATAAGCTTGCAATGGATTAATTTACACGCCAATAAACTGACATTTATCGATCTTAGCCCATTAGAAAGCACGCCACATCTGAAAGAATTATATCTTTCCAATAATCTTCTTAAGGATTTAGATTTCACTCCATTGCTCTATTGTATGGAACTTAGATTGCTAACTATCGCTGGAAATCCACTTAATGCCGTAAATGCCACACCCATCGTCGGTCTGCGTGCCTTAAGAGATCTCGTGATTGATGATGGAATCAAGATTGTCATCAGCATATCAGAAAAAGCAAACGTGATTAGTCCTGGAGTTCAAAAATACATCGAGCTCGGTCGCATTTTATGGGTATAAGTAACAAATCACATCAAGTTGACAAGTAACAAGTAATTTAGTTTTTTGTTGTTAGTTGGAAGATCACGACGTTTATCGTGGATGAATGCCTCCATCCATCAGCAACGTTTCTCTTTTCATCAATTATAAATTCGAGTAGTCTTTTCAATTCATGATCTGACTGAATAATAGGCCAATGAGAATGTTCCATCCCCTTTCTTTTCCATCAAATGTGATGATGGGAATTGAACTAAAAATAATGGAAAAAAAGTCGATATTCTTTCTTTCAAGCACCGAGAAAGGCCTTTCCTAGATCAGGGTCATTGAGCAATTCCTTTCCGGGTCCAGATCTCACCACCTTTCCCATCACGAGCACGTAGGCACGATCACTTATCTCAAGACTTTTCCGTGCATTTTGCTCAACAAGAAGTATGGGAATGCCACGCTTGTCCTTGAGCCTCTTGATCGTTTCTAAAATCTCCTTTACCAGTACTGGAGCCAAAGCTGCTGTTGGCTCATCAAGTAATAGCATCTTGGGGCTAGACATGAGTGCACGTGCTAGTGCCAACATCTGTCGCTCTCCTCCGGACAGCTTGCGTGCCTTTTGATTTGATCGTTCATGAAGAATGGGAAAAAGATCATATACGAGATCCAAGTTCTTGTCGAATTCTTCTTCATTCCTCAAGGCACCAATTTCCAAGTTTTCAAGCACGGTCAAGTTGGGAAATACGTTCTCCAGTTGTGGAACATAGTTAATTCCATAATTAACTAGCTCACTGGCACTTAGGTTGGTGATGTCATTACCCTCAAAAGTAATCCTTCCGCTGAACACGGGGAGAAGACGAGCAATGGTCTTTAATAGCGTGGACTTACCAGCACCATTTGGGCCAATCATCGTCACGAGTTCTCCCTTGTTTACCTCTATCGAGACTCCATATACGATGACAATTTTTCCATAT
>JAJRXH010000274.1 GCA_024276395.1 archaeon | reverse complement strand
GATAGAAGAAGGTAAGGAATGGAGAGACGTATTGGGGATATCATTTATCGATCCAGAAACAAACACCATTCGTCACAATCCTAGTGCACCTTTAATCCAAAATATAGACGAATTGCCGTTTCCAGCAAGACACTTATTTCCATTGGATAAGTATCGAATTTTTGGTTCAGCATTTCCAGCAACTACTATGATTGCCACACGTGGTTGTCCTTATACGTGTGATTTTTGCGCAGTTACAAGTTTTTATGGGGCGAAATGGCGTAAAAGAAGTCCAGAAAACATTGCAGAAGAAATGAAGATCATTCACGACAGTTATGATTATCAAGCAATCGCTTTTGTGGATGATTTGTTTTTCTTGTCCAAAAGGTATGCTATTCGTGTTTCCAAGGCAATTGCAAGACTGAAGGAGGATATCTACTGGGGAGCGACATGTCGTGCCGATCGAGGGGACTTGGAGACTTTGACGATCATGCGACGTGCGGGTTGTCGGATGGTATTTGCTGGTGTTGAATCTGGAAGTCAAGATGTGCTGAATGCGATTAACAAAGGGGCTACCATCGAGCAAACAGAACGTTTCTTTGATAACGTGAGAAAATCTCGTCTTGATTCCATTGCTTCCATTAGTTTTGGTCTCACGGGCGATACTCGTCAAGGGATCTTGAAAACGATTGATTGGGTCATCAATCGCCTTGATCCGGACCTTGCTGTCTTTACGATTAGCACGCCGTATCCGGGGACGAGATTTTATCAATGGGCATTGGACAATGGCTTGATTGAAGAACTCGATTATTCAAAATACAATCTCTTCTATCCAGTTATGAGTACCATTGGTCTCACGCGTGAAGAACTCAAAGAACTCACGAAATATGCTTACAAGAGATTTTACTTGCGTCCCCGTAAGATAATTCAGAATACCATTCGTGAGTTTCGCTATGCCTTGGAATCTTATGGCGCCAAGCAATTCCTCTATAATGCTCGAGTGTTTATGAGTGGCATCCTAAACTTAAGAGCGTTATCTTCAATTTAAGAAGTCGAACGGTCATTAAATCAAAGGTCGTCATCACTTTCTTTTCTTTTCTTTTCTTTTTGAGTAAGTCAATTTATTTCCTCGTGACTTCCTCTTTAAAATATCGACCTAGGGTGTGTTTCGGTGGATTGGTTCATTTCGACGCAAGCTTTATAAGACACTCTATTATAATGTCGGTTAGAAATTTGTACGGTGAAGCGTATGTATTTCGTCACGATTCCGTCGTTCCGAGTGGAAGGAAGAGGCTCAGCAGTTCTTGATAATGAATTAATAAGAGAAATACGGGTGACCTCAGAAAACGTGGTAGTATCCGTGAATCCGGAGGAAGTCTCGGATATCACCTCTGATGGAAAATTTGATACTTATAAAATTCTTGAATTTAATGATGTCATCGAACATCTTCATTATCAAGCCGAACTAGATGATCTAATTACTGATCTAGCTTATTTTGCCTCGATGGATTTTTTACAGGCAATTTGTCATGACAAAGATTTGATTGGTGTGTTGTTCGCTCAAGCGCCTCCGGGTAATCCTTACATAGCGATGATGCAAGGTAATTGGTATCCATTCCCGGTGCAGAGACCAGAAGGTATCGTGATTCCAGAATTAGTTAGGATGGGGAAATTTTCATCCAATTATTTCGTGAAGGTACAACAATTTGTGGTGGATGATCTTACCTTACAATTTGAAAATACCATAGCCACCTTTAGGGAAAATGTCATTCAGTCATTGGAGATGCAAGAAAGCCTCGGTGAGAAGGAGGCACGATTGATTCTTCAGCAAGCTAGGAATCTCACGACCATTCTAGAGGATTATCTTCTTGAGCTAGATGACCGTTATCAGCATTTAATGAACATGATCACGCCAATGATGCTTAAAGAGTCACTAGTTAAGGAATTGGAGTGTCACGTTACTTATTTCTATCATGAAGGAGATCTTTCGGCTAATCCACGATCTCAGATATCATTGAATGCAAAAGAATTAGCTGATTTCATCAAAAGAAAAGTAGAAGAGTTTTTATCCAGTTAAATATAGATCCAATGATCGTTGTCTCAATAGTTTTTTTAAGAGACTAGAATGTTGGATCCAATATCTGACTGGACAGTGAAGATGCAAATTGACGGTTTTTAGTGCATCAGATAACGTGTCAAAGGTTGTAGGTGCTTCCTTTAGTGCTTTTCTTATATTTTCGCGGATTTGCCACACGCCTAGATGCACGAAGTATCCTTCTCGAATTTCTCTGAAGATGATAGCAGTTGCTTGTCTCTTTATTTGCTCTAGATATTCAAGAACTCCTAATCGCGCTGCGTAATAAGCTCCTGCCACCTTGTCAGCGTATCTCGTTCGTCCTTGATGTTCTTCATGATCTTGAATGATTCGATTACAGTTAGTTTGGCTTGAATCTGTCATCCAAATTTCGAGCATTTCGAATGACCAGACACGTGGAATCAAAAATATCCAAAACCAGTTATCCAAGTAATGGGAGTGAAATAATAAGATCTCGTTTATTTGGGAAAAATCTCGGATTTTTTGAATTAAATGTTTTCCTAGGGTGTCGTCTACAGCCGTGATGGCCCACCGGGTGGGAACCAGTTTTCTTGAACGTTGTTCACCTAATAATCCAGCTGACAGCAGTCTTGTTATGGTATTTACGGTCAATCCAGACATTCCAAGTAGAGTGATGGCTTTTGATGCGTTAAGGTCGGTATCATCAACAGCTTTCTCGATAGAACGTTCAATGGGACTCGTGGAAGTTATTTCAACTCGTTCAATGATGGAGGTTGGTCCCATTGGTTGTGCATCTTTATCGAAAATTACATCTAGTCTTGGTCTTTTCACTACTTCTATTTCGAGATCAATGGGCTTGGTGAACAAGGCAGTTTCTTGGAGAATTGAGATGATTCGTGATTGTCGTTGAACATCATTAACTGATACAGGTTCATTTGGCCTTGTTCTGATTAATGTAGAACGCATTCGGACAATTTCATCCACGGAACGTCCATACCATTGGTCGGGTTCGTCTTGCAAGTGAACCAGAGACTTTTCAACATTCCAGACAGAGAACATTGGTCCTACGAATACCTTTGGATAGCCATGACGTCCTACGAAAATGCTAGGTGGAGATGGTTC
>JAJRXH010000019.1 GCA_024276395.1 archaeon | reverse complement strand
TCGATCACGCTCAAGCAACTTAGTGTTTGACTAGAAACCTGGCCCATTGACTCCCCTGTTATGATGAAAGAAGCTTGTTCCTTTTCTGCGACTGTTTCAGCAATCTTCAGAAAAAACCTCTTCATAAGAATGAAATAATATGGATGTGCTGGAGGCTTGGCAAATAACTCCAACACGGGAGATATTTCAATTATATAGAGTTTTTTTAGACCAATCATGGGGGCCAAGGTGATACATTTTTCTTTAGGAGTGGAATCTGTATATTTCTCATTAGAGCAGTGAAGACCAATTAGCTCAATGCCATATCTCTGCGTGAGCATAGCTGCAACCGGACTATCAATCCCACCGGACAGCAGTAAAATTCCACGAAAAGTCATCTTCCCTTCTCCAAATCGTCCATTTCATACTAGTACAAGGCAACCTTGGTTTTAAAGTAATTCAAGATAGCTTGAGCTTCATGAAAAATTCGTGTAGAATCATATTTAAGCCCTAATTGTTGATTCAATCGTCTTAATCGACGCAGTGAATAATAAAGGCCTTGATCGATGGTATAAGGCATCGTCGTAAGTAAGGGAGGTTTTGATGAGAAAAAATAGGTGGCACCATCAGCCAGCGATGATGTGCTTAGCCATTGATCTTGCATTGCCTTGTATTCCTTGAGCTTGGACAATATAGACCAAGCATTAATGAGATCTATTAAGGGCATAAACGTGATGATGAGAGTTTTCACTTTCATTAACTCTTGATGCGAAAATCCAGAAGGCAAGAAATTAAGAACGTAATCAACTGATGTTTGATGTTCTGCTGCAAAAAAAGCTAAATCATATGCAATTGATCCAGCATCAGCGAATTCCCAGTCAATAATAAAAAAAGGAGAGGAAACCGATGATGCCGTTGTCCTAAAACTTGAAATCTGTAGCATATTGCGTAGAGCAAGATCATTATGAATGAGGGAAAACCACCAAGGTTTTTCATCATCCCAATCAAAAACATACTCATTTTCATCTTGTTCTTCCAATCGTGAATCAATCGCCCGTTCTACTTGATACAGAACATTGCAAAAGTCAACTGATCCGATTTCACAGATGATTGCTTCTTTTTGTAATAATCTGAGCCGTGGTTTTGCATATTCCTTCCAGAATAAGTGAGGCGAGGTTCGAGTATTAGTGCAAATGTGTTTTAAAAAATTTACATCAACCTCCTTAAGATCTTTCATCACTGTTTTCATACAACGAGTCAATTCTTTTGCTGAATCTCTTTTAAGAATGGGCTTATGACCAGGGATGTAATCAGTTATTAGAATTTTGTTTGCATCATCAAAAACAAGAGGTTTAGGAACATATAACGCTTTCTTTTCCCAGTAAAGATGGGTTAAGACTTCATATTCCCGAATGATACTGTTTTTATAAGTAACTGATGATTTAATCTGATGTTTCACGAAGAAAGATCTATTTTTGATTATCACACGATAATTTAGATTCAGACTTCCTCCAACAAGGGGTGAAATGGACATTTCTTTTAGATCAGAGTGCGAAATGCTCATTTTACCAGCATTATCCATCAAGACTGTTATGATCAATTCTTTTTCATTGAAGTCTATATTTCTCTGGATACTTTCGTCACTTCTGGAATGAAGCGGCTCTATAATTGTCATTCACTGCATATCTCCATTCATATTCCTACTAACGAAAATACACCTAAAGAAAAACGCTCTCCAGAGTGAATTGATATTTCTTCAACTTGTACAAGCCTGTTATCATAAATGTTAAGTAATAGAAAAGTATTCATCCTCCAATTTTTTATCTTTAACGAAGAAAACGAGGCTGCATTAATGAATAGTGTCCCGTCTACTTGATACGCCT
>JAJRXH010000273.1 GCA_024276395.1 archaeon | reverse complement strand
TTTCTTCTTTTTTCTCTTCTGTTTTTCCGATCACGTCATCACGTCGGTGATGCGTGGCTTTCAAGCATCGGCATCGCGTCATCCGTGATGCTGCTGTCGTTCCGTGCGTTGCGAGGATAAAACACGAGTCATCGTGGGATTACCCCTGGTCACGGGTGTTTTCTTTCATTTTTTAACCGTTTTACCGAGAAAAAACTAGAGAATGAATGTTTTGCGTTATTGAATGTTGCATTCGTATAAAAGGACATTCGTATAAGAGGACATATCAATACTGGTAGATTGACGGAGTTATTTTTTCGTCATGAGCGTTTTCAAGAAAATGTTGTCTTTTAAAGCATTTGAACTACAGTTTGTCTGATGTTGGATGCTCGAAGAATACTTCATTCCAGCTCCTCATGTCGGGAAGTATGCTAAGTTATTCCGGTATAACGAAGGAGACATGGCCATTTTACTTCTTCATGGCTTCAACTCATCTGAAAAGATTTGGCTACCTCCAAGAGATCTTGGTAGGTTTTCGGTTGCAAGGAAATTGGCTGATAAGGGATTTTCAGTATGGTTATTGCGTTTTAGTGACTCTTTAGTTGCGGACATCAAGAACCTAGCGTTACATGACTTCAATACAGCATTGGAATTGATTGAACGCATTGAAGGACGACGTGTTTTTTGTATTGTTGCTCATTCCATGGGTGGCATTGTCTTTAGGTATTTTCTCCAGAAATATGGGAGAAAACATCACGCAGGTGATCTTTCACGTGGTATTCTGCTTGCAGTCCCTAATCATGGTGTGTCGCCGTTCTTTTTCCTCAAAAACTCAGACTCCATGGATGCTTGGGTCTTTCAATTTCTTCTTCTTATTGAGAATAAATCTCTAGTTTCGCTGTCTAATCGAGTTTTTTTTCAGATGATGGATAGATCATCTCTCATGAGGGAAATTAACGCTTCTGAGAAGGTTCTACATCCGGATTTGGTGTGGTATAATGCAATTGGAATCAAGGATATTTTTGTCACGAGAGGAAGTGCTTCTTTTAGTGAAGATGAACTGAAACGAGCTGGTGTTCGGGAGTATCACGAGGAAGAATTTCTTGCCACTCACATGGATAATGCGTTTCAATTCTTGCGTTCTTTATATGATCCCATCTTGAGGAATACTTTTTCAAGGGAAGAACATCGAAAGATGGATAAAGTACTTCGTCGTACCGTGGAAACGCTTGAATATCTCGTGGTACCACCCATCTATCGCTCTAAAGCATGCTTTGAGTGGTGGTTTAAAGGTTTGTTCACGAGTTAGATGGAAGTGAAATCATGTTAGCTGAATATGAGATTTCTGGAGCAATGACTACAAATTCAGCTAGATTGTTTCATTATAGTCGTGGTAAACACCAGATCTTGCTGGTACATGGGTTTAATTCCTCTGAGAAAATCTGGTTACCACGTATTGAGAACGGAAATTCCTTTTCAGTTGCTAAAGAATTGGCGTCGTTGGGCTTTGGATGTTGGTTGTTGCGTCTTAGTAATCCTGTCCAAGGGAATATCGAGTATCTTGCTATGAATGACTTGTTTCAGGCGTGTGAACTCATTCAAGTCCATTCTGGCGAAAAAGTTCGTTCTATTGTTGCTCATTCGATGGGGGGTATCATCGCGAGATTCTTGATTTCTCAAGTCGGGAAAAAAGATTCTTTGAAAGATTTGCGCAACGTGGTGCTTTTGGCAGTTCCTAACCATGGAGTATCCTTGACCTATTTTCTCAAGCAGGCACAAAAAATAAATGATCTCATTCCGAACATCATTAAAGTTATTGAAGAACGAACGTCCGTAGCTATTTCTACAAGGGCGTATTATCAACTGTTAGAGGTTTCTCCCATCATCCGAAAATTGAACGAAAGGAAAAGATTTCTTCATCCTCAAATTTGCTGGTATAATGCCATTGCGAGTAAAGATGTTATCGTCCCAAAGGAAAGTGCTTCTTTTAGGAAAGAAGAACTTGAGAAGAATGGAGTTAAGTGCTTTGAGCAAAAGGTTTTTCGTGCCACGCACATGTATAACTCCCTTCAATTACTGGATCAGGTGATTACTCCTTTTATTGAGGGTCAATTAAGTGGAAAACCTGATACTGCCTTGAAGAAAATCCTTCAACAAGCCTTGGAAACGCTTGATTATGTAATTGCCCCTCCCATTTATCGTTCTATAGAATGTTTTAAGTGGTGGATACGTCATCTCCAAAATTGAACCATCATCTCATCATTAAAAAAAATGAATGTCAATAGCTTACTTGGACAAAATATCAATCAGCTATTTTGCAGCAGCTGCGGGGGTTCCCTAGCCAGGCCAATGGGGTCAGATTTAGGATCTGATGCCGTAGGGCTTCGAGGGTTCAAATCCCTCCCCCCGCACCAGTATGGATATTTCTTTTTTATTGGTAATCGGTTAATATGAGAATGTGATTAATCTTGCTTTCAAATGTAGATGAAGTTTTTTCTCGGATTCAAGGACATTTGGATCAGCTGGAGACTGCACGGGAGGAAATACTTCAAAAATCTCGAATGATCATTCGAAAATGTAGTGCAGCTATCAAGGAGTTACACAGAGGTCAGCATTCTGGATCACGTCAACTGTTGAATGAGATTTCAACGGAGCTGCATGCATTGCAAGAGATGTTGGAGAAACAACCAGATCTGAATCAAATGGGGAACTATCTTCAGACAGTAGAGCAAGAATATGCAGAGGCGTCATTGTTTTTGGCATTCATGGAGAAGAAAACACGACTCCCCACTCCTTCTGAATTAAAAGTTTCTGTAAGTAATTATCTTAATGGCATGGCAGACTTCATTGGAGAATTACGAAGATATTGCCTTAATCAGCTGAAGATGGGTAATTTAGGAGATGCAGAGAGAGCTTTCATCGTGATGGAGGAAATTTTTGATTATATGATGTCCATTGATGCAGCCAATGCCATTCTTCCCGGTCTTAGACGTAAACTTGATTCCAATCGTGGGACAATTAGTCGAACACGCGAAGATTTGGCTCGTGCACGGATGATGGAGTCTTTCTTGGAGCAATTCAGACAGTTAACTGATAAAAAGAAGAAACTTGAATGATTATAAGCGCTTTTTTGGATGGAGATATAATCGCGCACGGATTAATGAGTATGAAGACTTTTTTTGATTTTTTACTTGCCAGTTTCTGAATTGTTAGTAAGTGCCATCCACAAGTTTTTCATCGTTTCCATCGTGATAGCATCCTGAGCTTCAATTGTTAAACTGCCAATGTGAGGCGTTGCGATCACGTTTTCCATTTCCACGAGATCTCGGTCTGGATTTGGCTCATTCATGAACACGTCGAGTGCAGCTGCTGCGATTTTCCCATTTTTCAAGTAAACTTTGAGATCTTCTTCTTTAATGACTGGTCCTCTGCTGGTATTGATCAAATAAACGCCATCTTTCATTTTTTCAAAAAGATTCTTGTTAAACATTCCGCGAGTGCTTTCTAATAGTGGTACGTGAATGGTAATGATATCGGCTCGCTGCAAAAGCTCGTCTAGATCCACTTGTTCTACTCCGGCCAATGGAATCACGTCATAGGCGATGACTTCCATTCCAAGCATTTTTGCCCATTGTCCGACTTTTCTTCCAATTCTTCCATATCCTATGATACCTAGTGTTTTTCCGTTGAGAGAATGACTAATTTTTGCGATTTTACTTTTTGCCCATTCTCCTTTTTTCAAGAGCGAATCCGCTCTAGGGATGTTCCTTACTAGAGCGAGTATGAAACCAAGCACTAATTCAGCAACCGCATTTGCCGGAGCTTCCACGGCATTGACAACCTTTATTCCTTTTTCCTTGGCATATTTCACGTCAATATTGTCTAATCCTACCCCAGAACGGGCGATGACTTTTAAATTTTTTGCGGCGTCGATGATTTCTCTTGTTACTTTGGTGCGACTTCTCACTATGAGTGCATCGGCATCGCTGATTTCATCTAGAAGTCGCTGCTTATCTTCCGAACTGAGGTCAACAACAGTTGCTCCTTTTTCTTGTAGATAAAGCATTCCTTTCTTGGAGATGGGGTCTGCTATGACGATTTTGTAATTCATCATGGGTCACCTCTTGATTGACTTGATGTAGTCCAATTCTACAACTCATCAAACAGCTTTTAAGGATGGAACTTCATCGTAATCACGATGAGTAATATGACCAAGAAAAAGGATAAATATAGAGATTCTCCCGATGAAATCATCCTTCAGAAGGTTCGAAATGCTAATCAGATGAGTCTTGATGATCTCAAGGAGTTTTTTCCAGCTCTTCATGCAGAACTCACCGGTAAAAGACCAGGTCTAGGATTATCTGCTAGAAAAATCCAGAAAATGCTGGAAGAATCTGGTTCACGTGCCGTGACAGACCCTTCATCCACATCGGTAGTCTCGTCAGGTACAGTATCACCCGATTCCAAGGAAGTCAGGGAACTTGCCATTGCCATTCCAGATCCGTTGAAAGGATTCAATCCCGGCGTCGTAGATTTCATCCGTCGTGCAAAAACTGACGAAGAGGCCGTTGAAGTGATAGAGTACATGAAAGCAAGGAGAGAAATCACTGATGAGCACGCTAGTCAATTATTGGATCAGTTAAAGGAGCAGGGACTTAGAAGTTTTGGTTCGTACAAG
>JAJRXH010000272.1 GCA_024276395.1 archaeon | reverse complement strand
TCCAAGAATTACTCGTGGGAAGCTTTCTTACCGCATTAACCACCTTTGCCCGTCAAGTTTTTGATCAAGCATTAGAACGTGCAAAAATGGGACAATACAATCTCATCGTCAAGGCTTTCGATTCTCTGCGCGTGTTTTACATCTTCAAGGGACACACATATCCTGCACAACAAAAAATCGATGAATTCTTGTTAAAAATGCAACAAAACATTGAAATTCTGCGAATGTTTCAGGAATCCAGGCGAATGGGAAGAGAATTGAGTAACCAAGAAAAGCAGATGGTTGACACCTGGGTAAACGAAATCATTCTTTCAATGCAATCAGCATGACTCCCTAACAAAAAATGATTCGATCAAGAATCATCGTAGGTCATCATTGACGGGGATTTTTCTCACTCTTTTCAAATTTCAAGTTAAAAAACACGAAAAAATAAAAAAATAAGAAAGAGAAAGTCTTGTTCATGGTAACATTGACTTAATTCAAGTTAACTAACACTTTTCACGTATCCAGAATGACACCAAGCATTAGTAACTCCCTTGAACCAGAAGTGATACCAGTTACCAGAAATACCATACTTCACGTAGAGTTCACCGGAATGAATGACACCAATGATGGAGTAACTGGTACTAGGGCCAGAACGCACGTTCAAAGCACTTGCCGTCACCTCAAACACATCAGTAAAGGGAACGACCTTCGTGTATCCAGTAGCAGCGCACCAACGTGCAGTACCATCGAACCAAAACTTGTACCACGTCAGACCACCGGATTGCACCACGTCAACAACCACATATTGTTGGCCCGCACGGATGGTACCTACCTTGCCATAACCTGTACTGGGTCCAGTACGCACGTTCAAGACACTTGCTGTCACCTCAAACACGAAATAATTATCAGCAGGTACGGGTTGAGAGATCACGTAGGCAGAATGCACCCAAGCACTGCTACTACCTTTAAACCATATCTTGTACCAACTACCAGATGATGAATATTTCACATACATTTCACCAGAATGAACTTGACCAATGATGGAATACGCTGTACTTGGACCGGAACGTACGTTGAGTGTGCCTGCCGTGACCTTGACCACGTTAGCAAAAGGTACAACCTTCGTATATCCGGTAGCAGCGCACCAACGCTCGGCACCATCGAACCAAAACTTGTACCACGTCAAGCTACCAGATTGCACCGCATCAATGGCCACGTACTGTTGTCCGGCACGAACGGTGCCTATCTTGCTATAACTTGTCCCTGGACCTGTTCGAACGTTTAAGACGCTGGCAGTTACCTCAAACACGAGATAGTGAGAATAGGTAGTGCCACCATTTCCCCCACCACCGATGACTGCCTGACTGACAAGAGCCGATAAGTCACCATTAAACACGTCTAAATCCACGTATCCACTGATTCCAGACACGGTTCCTTTATCTGAATACTGCCAGAACATCCAAGTAGACCATTTTCCTGTATTTGGAGACTTATTAGGATCATATGTCCAGTGAGCTATCCACAAATCATAAGAAGTGAGATAGAATTGGAGATTACTAGCATAATATGTACTCACGTAGAGAATGGGCTCGACGCCAGTTAGTTGCAGGACTCTCTGCATCCATCTATTAGCCCAATCAGAAAGACCGCTCCATCCTAGAGAAGTGCCAGTTTCTAGATCAAGCACTGGACGAAGATAACCATTCTTGATATAAGGACCTGCAACGTTCACGAAATGATCAGCTTCCGCTTCTGGTGAATTAGAACTGGGCCTGGCAAAGTGGTAGGCGCCCATGTAAAGACCAGCAGCCTTGCCATTCTGCATGTTCGTCGTGAATTCTGGATCAACATACGTGGTCCCTTCCGTGGCTTTCACGAATGCAAAACGATAACCAGAAGAATACACGGAATTCCAGTTAATGGATCCTTGCCAATGAGAAACATCGATTCCACTAACTTTCGTGGCTGCCTGAGTCTGTAAGAACGGAAATAGGGAGATACTAGCAATGACTCCCAGCACGAAAATCAAAATCATTACCAGATACTGATACTTGCTAAAGCGAATGAGTTTCATCCTTCTCAACTTAAAATCCTCCAAAGACATCTAACCGTTCTCAAGAATTGTTCTGATTTGGCAGAAAGTTCACTACCTTGACACGAATGTATAATTAAACGCAGGCATGATTAAGCCCATATTGAAGGAGGTATTCACGATGCGGCGCTAATGACGAGCAATCATCCAAAATGTCATCCTCAAGACACGTACTTCCCTGTGGATGACATTATCTTGAAGATCACACCCAAAGGTGGTCATTTCATTGCTAAGTTTGATGGGAATGGTGACCACGGCACCCCCATCCACGTTCAAACTGATTTCATCAATGATTAATAAGAATTACGGTGAAATGGTAAAAAACACCAACATCTTTTTCTCAAAAATTGGGAGCCGAAGGTGGAACCACAAGTGTTTTAACGTGGTTAAAGTAAAAGCAGCACGTGAGGAAAAATGAAAGAATACGTGGCGTTGTTCAAGATAAATTATAATTACGTGTTTCAGGTTTTTGAAAGCAGGAAAGAAAGGTTCGAGCATTCTTTCACCACTCCAGTAGGAGAAGGAGAGCCCACGGCAGAAGAAGTTTTCATTCACGCGGTCACTGCGATGTACAAGCATTCAATACGATTACTAGATCCCACGAAACCTTTAGGCAGCATATCCTTGTCACTAGATGAATCACTTCCTCTTTCCGAGAAATTGTTAGAAGGTTATCGAATCGCCATCGATACCTTCGAGAAAGCCATTTCAACCATTTCAGAAGACCAACTAGATAAGATAGCCGAATCAGCACCCCCACACGCACGACATCTCACGTTACGGGAATGGATCGGCTACATCACGATGCATACCATTGGACACGTGGCGCAAGCCTTGCGTCTTCAGGCAATCATTCTTCGCCATTATTAATCGAGAAAGTATTAATCGAGCAAATAAACGAAAAACTTGTTACTTGAACGGAATGAATAACGGCTAGTCGACGACTACGACTACGACTACCAGTTACTACCAGTCAAAAAAGTGAAAGAAACAAGATGATTCACAAAAAGAAAATTCAGAGAAGTTTTCTCATTCTGCTATTTTTCCTTCCCTTTCTGTTTTCCCAGAAACACATGACCGATAATTAATTAACTAACCAAACACCTCATAATAAATATCACGTCCCAGCTGAAATGCCTGCAAGTTAAGTTCCTTCATCTTGGGAGCCATTCCTTCGAACACTTGCAAGAAATGTTCTTCCTTGAGCGAAGGAAGCTTCTGTTTCAAGGGATTGTTCAGAAAAAGCTCAGCAAGAAAACCCAAGGCAACCACGTTGGCGCTCTTGCTCAAGTTCCACTTATCGGCATTTTCAGTGAAAGGAACCACGTAGACTTTTCCTTCCGTGATGGTTTTCGCTAACTCTTCCCCAACTGTATTAGCGTCAATGAAACTCACGGTAGTTTTGCACGTGCATTCCTTCGCACGTTCAAAGCCTTTTCGATCTAATGCCACGAAGAAAGTTGCATCCTTGTCACAATGTGGATAGGAAATTGCCTCATCACTAATTACCGCATCAGAAAAGATAGGGCCACCCCGAACAGAAGGCGTGTAATCTGTAGCCACTGAGGCGTGATAGTTTGCAGCCATTCCTACTTTCGCTAATAATCCACCTACAAATTTGATTCCTTGTCCACCACGACCTGTAAAACGACATTTCATCTTCATTAACAAGTCCACTCTCCTTCCAAGTCTCGTGGAAATCTGAAAATTTAGCCAAAAAATACATTCTCGTTCTTCTCACTTCTGAGAAAAATTCTCACTGCGTGATTACAACGCGTTACTAGAGAAGCTCCAACATCAAAACGGTGTCCTAATTGCTACAGAATTCATGAACTGATCTTGTGCTGTTCCGCAAGAAGGACATGTCACTTCTCTCTTAGAAGATAGTGGCTGATAATTCACAGTGTTTCTAATATTAGAAAGGCCACCATTGTCAACAAACCATTCAACGTGTCCACAATGGGCACAAGTAAAAGATTCAAGGGCTGCTGTTCGTATTCCAGGCAAGTCAATTTTTATGTAGCGATTAAAACCATCACCGCCGTCAAAGACACGATGAGGTCCTACGAACATAGCATTACCACAAACTGAACTTTGTCGTCGTGAAAGCATCACATACACCAACTACCTCTTCGCCTTCAACTGATAAAAATCTTCACGTGGTGTGTCGAGCGATTTTTTTTAGGCAAGCTCACGCGCGTTAATTAACGTGTGTTAATTTGAATTTAGGTATTGCTAAATATCAAATGATTTAATAATAACACAAAAAGTTAGATTTTCTGATAAATTACGGAAATTACACTTGAAACAAGAATAAGCGTGAAACATAGAATTCGTTTCTAACTAAGATTTCATCAAATATTGGGCAACTTTAAATTAGAATGAAATTAAGCATCCGAAAAATGTCATTTTTATGCTTTGTACTAATAATTGGTATATGATGGGAGCAAACTGCTCGTTCTCATTACTGAGAGTGAGCCTTGCCATTAAAAGTAATTTCGTGTAAGACTGTAAACGAGTAATACCACGAGCCGTGATAAAGGAATCTGAGGGGCGATGTCATGTTAGTATCAAGACGAAAACCCATAGTCATCTCGGAAGAAAAGAGACCAAGGTATGATGTCATTGTTGACACGGAACAATGCGATGGTTGTGAATTATGCGTGCATTATTGTCCAAAAAACGTGTTAATTATCGGAAAGGGAACTAACACGAGAATGATTCATTATGTTGAAGTCGCACATCCCAATGATTGCGTGGGATGCGAACAATGTGAGAGAATTTGTCCTTCTGTAGCTATCTTCGTGAGAGAACGAGGTGAATGAGTGTGAGCACGACTCTAGTTAGTGTAGCAAGAAAGCAAAAACAAAAACAAAAGGCCAAATCTGAAGCAGTAAGCACCATTCTAACGACTGGTAATTATGCCTGTGCACAAGGTGCCATCAAGGCCGGTTGTCGCTTTTATGCTGGATATCCCATCACGCCATCATCTGAGATCGCAGCAGCCATGGCCAAACTCTTACCTAAAGTTGATGGTGCATTCATCCAAATGGAGGACGAGATTGCCTCAATCATGGCCTGCTTGGGTGCGTCTTTCGGGGGAAAAAAGGTAATGACTGCTACTTCTGGACCTGGGTTCTCATTAATGCTCGAAAGCGTGAGCCTTGCTGCCATGATGGAAGCCCCCGTGGTCATAGTGACCGTCATGCGTGGCGGACCTAGCACTGGACAACCCACCAAGACATCTCAATCAGATGTGTTCCAAGTCCGGTATGGTGCTCATGGTGATTATGAACTCGTTGCCCTAGCACCTGCATCAGTCCAAGAAATGTATGATCTTACCATTAGAGCCTTTAATTTGAGTGAAAAATATCGCACTCCAGTTATCTTAGTATCAGATGCAACCATCTCTCAAATGATGGAACCTGTCGTGTATCACGATGATTTTGAAATCATCGAGCGGAAGAAGCCGACGGTCCCACCCAATGAATATAAGCCATTTGAAATCGTGGATGATGACCTAGTACCTGCAATGGCTGTAGCTGGCACAGATTATGACTTTTACGTGACGGGTCTCACTCATGATGAATTTGGTAACCCACGAATGGATCCTGAATGGGCGGAGGATTTAAGCAAGCGAATCTGTGAGAAAATCACTCGAGCCCGTCCAGAAATAAATGACTGGGTTGAATACTACTTGGATGATGCTTCTACCGTTGTCATTTCTTATGGAATTAACGCACGAGGTGCCTTGGAAGCTGTCGAACGTTGTCGTAATAAAGGCGAAACAGTAGGCATGGTACGATTACGCAGCTTGTGGCCTTTCCCAGAGGAACTAATGGATGAACTGAATGCAAGAGGTGTCAAGAAAGTTATCGTGACTGAAATGAACCAAGGACGAATGTTGAGAGAAGTCGAACGATTCAGGCACTATTTCGAAGTTAGCGGCATTTGCAGGCCAACCACTTTTCCACTGAGTCCCTCATATCTATATCAAGAAATTATGAAGGAGGTTTCATGAGCATGAGTAAACTTGCCACTTCTGAATCCACAACAGTCTCCTTATCACTCGAAGAAAATGGAAAGGAAAAACAAGATCAAGATCATCCTTTAAAAACTTACTTGAACGTGAATCGATTCATTTTCTGTCCTGGATGCTTAATTGGTACCATGATTACTTCCGTGGCAGCTAGCGTGAAAGAGGAAGGACTAGGTACCCGTGATGTCGCCCTTGTTTCCGGAATAGGTTGTACAGGAAGATCAAGCGGTTGTTTCAAGGCACCTGCCTTCCACACGACCCATGGAAGAGCCATCCCTTTTGCCACTGGACTGAAGCTAGCTAATCCAAACTTGAAAGTTTTCGTTCTCTCTGGTGATGGTGATCTTTCCGCCATCGGAGGAAATCATCTCATCCATGCAGCCAGAAGGAACATGGACATCGTGGTTATCTGTATCAACAACAGCGTGTACGGTATGACTGGAGGGCAAGTAGCACCAACCACTCCCGAGGAAGCATTCACGGCAACGACTCCCTATGGTAATCCAGAACCTCCTTTTAACCTCGTTTCCTTGGCAGCTTCATCAGGAGCAACCTATGTAGCGCGATGGCCAGGATATGACACGTTAAGGCTCCGAAAATCCATTAAAAAGGCCATTCAACGAACAGGATTCAGTTTCATCGAGATCATTGCACCATGCTTTACCCAATATGGCAAGTTCAACAAGCTAGGTGGGGCCGTCCAAATGCTCAAGATGTTGGAACCAATGATCATCTACCAAAACGGGTGCCCCCCACAAGATGCCGTGTTTGACCTCAATGAAGGCAAGATCGTCTGTGGTGAATTCGTGAACATCGAACGAGAAAGCTTCCTTGAACGATTACAAGTTATCAATGAAAAAGCAAAAAAAGGAGCCAAGTGAGTGAGGGTAAGAAAAGATGAGCGTGCAAGTTGATTCAAGTCCAAATGTTGGTATGACTGAAGAAGAATCCATCGAAACTTTCGGAAAATTAGGAAAAAAGATTGGAGTCTTTCTCTGCAAGTGTGGGAAAAACATCGCGGGGACCATTGACGTTGATGTCGTCGCCGAATATGTCAAAAAATTACCGGGAGTAGCACTCGTCCAAGTCAATACCTACACGTGTTCCAAGCCGGGACAACAAGAAATCGAAGATGCACTCAAGGAACACGAGCTTGATGCCATTGTAGTAGCCGCCTGTTCACCACGTCTTCACGGTCCCACTTGGCAGGATGTGCTCCGACGAGCAGGAATGAATCCTTCCCTTGTGGAAGTCGCCAACGTGAGAGAACAATGTAGTTGGGTGCATCTTTCCGAAAAAGAAGCAGCCACGCAAAAAGCAATGGAACTCGTGGAAATGGCTGTAGCCAAGGCCGAATTATTAGAACCGGCTGAAGAACTTGTTGTTCCCCTCGAACAACGCGTGATGGTAATCGGGGGTGGCGTGGCAGGCATTCAAGCAGCACTCGACCTTGCAGATGAAGGCTATGAAGTAAT
>JAJRXH010000271.1 GCA_024276395.1 archaeon | reverse complement strand
GAGTTGTTCCTCTTTTTACAGCACCATCCAAGGACTTTGGAATTTTTTTCTCATGAGAATATGCTTCGTAAAGTTTTGATAACTTGTCTAAAAGTTCTTTCCGTTGAGAATCTTCATATTTAATCACGGCTTCTATAAACTTTTCCAACCTCTTGCTGTCTCTTTTATCTGTTTTTAATGATGTATCGATCGTCATCTTGATAGTTTTTGGGTGATTATTAATGTTTACCCCTCAAGAATTTTGAGGGGTGAAACCTCATGAAAGGACCAGAATTAGATGATGGATTGAATGGCAGATGGGGACCCATTTAAATGAACCCCAAAAAAAACTCGCTTACTTTCTTTTCTTTTTTTTCCTTTTTTTCTGTTTTGTCGATAGCATCATCACGTCGATGATGTGTGGGTTTCAAGTATTGGCATCGAGTCTTTCGTGATGCAGTTGTCGTTCCTTGCGTAGCGAGATAAAACACGAATCTTCGTGGGATCCTTGGTCAAAGGTGTTCTCTTTTTTCTCTTACGAAAATTTCCGTCATGAAATCCCAATTCTTAAGGGTAGGGTGGATGGTAGTCATTTTAGCATTTTTATTGCGTGCTGGAGATATTTTTTAACGTTAGGGTGTGTTTCTGTAGTTTCTAATTTTTTGAGGAGTGGTAAGAATTCTTTCCAACCTCTTCTTGCAATGTTTTGTAGGGTAATGGCACGAATTCCTGGATCGGACTCATCAAGGAGCATTTGTTTCATGATTTCTTTAACTTCTGGGAATGAAAAGTTGCCAAGAGCCGATATAATATTACGTTTAACCGATGAATGATCTTCTCGTGAAAGAGCCTCTAACAGATAATGGAAGTTTTCTTCATCGTGAGTCTTCCCTAAACTAACGGCAGCTGCTGCCCTTATGGAAGGATTTGGTGCTTTGAGGAGCTCTTCTTTTAATAACAATTTTACATCACTTCTGGGAAACAACCCTAGCACGTTAATTATTCCTATCTTTATTGAGGCATCCTCTCCACTTTTTTGGTATTCAGTTAATAATTGATCAATGACCTGTGAATATTTCATTTGAGCTAGTTTTCGGGCGAGTCTTAGGGTGTGTCCGTATGACATTTTACTTCTGATGGAATGCAAGAGTTGTTCACTAAGTTGTTCTGCATCATTCATCATTTTTCTCCTCAGATGGGGTACGTTTTTGTTAAGAATGGTGATTTCAAGATTCCAATTATTTTCAATGATTAATAAAAATTCCTTTCCATCATCAGTTAGCATTTTCAATAATTAACCCTAAGTAATTGAATGGTAAAGTCCACGAGGAATGTTAATGATGTTCCAAATGCTGTATTACAAGAAGCCATACTTGAGAAAATTAAAAACAACAATTAGAGAAATTCGAGGCAACCTCCTTTTGTTAGAAGATAACATTTTTTTTCCCGGTGCTGGTGGTCAAGCATCAGATAAAGGATCTTTAGATGGAATTGAAGTAAAAGAAGCCTTGCTGATTGATTCTGAAGTGTGGTTAAAAGTTGATCATCATCAATTACGAAAAGGAACCATTGTCGAATTGAAAATAGACTGGGACCATCGATACAAGTTAATGAAAGCACATACAGCAGAACACTTGTTACTAAGAGCAATAACACAACTTGCAGGTAATTCTGTCGAACTTTACAAAATAGAGATCAAGAAAGACTCTGCAAAAGTCGTGATTCGTGGTCAGCTGACGTGGAGCATTCTAAAAAGAGCCATGGATCGAGTAAACGAATGGATCTGGGAAGGAAGAGCTGTAACGGATCGTCTGATGGAAACATCAATGGCGAAAGGCTTTCACGACATTCGCGCCAGATGGGAGCGAATTCATAATTCGCAAGTTCGGGTTGTATTCATTGAGGGCGTGGATGCTGCGGCCTGCAAGGGACTACATGTGCACAATACTAGGGAGATTAGGATGTTTCACGTGAAAGGATTCCATCGAGAGAGACTTGAGGGACTGCCTTGCACGGTGGTTGAATTTTTGGTTGATCTTGATGCCATTCGAGAAATGCAGACACGTTCCTTCTTGATAGGAGATCTCCAACAACTTTTTCCAACGACTCCATTGAAAAATTTGGTTAATACAGTGACGAACATTCTTGTCGAAAATCGAGGAAATGTCAAGACTATAAAAACTATCTTAACTCACCTGATGGATCCCGATAATATGGTTATTCTACCAGATGAGACAAGAATTCTTCGGATTACTTTTCAGAACTCCATTCCAAAGGTGGTGATGAAAACATGCAACAAGTTAGTGGAATTGTATCAGAAGGTCGTCATTTGCTTGTTTGGCTATGATTATGAAAAAGCGCAACTGCAAGTATACTTTACTCGGAGCAAGGCCGTGAAAGTTAGTCTTGGTGGCCTCATTTCAGTCTTGAAGGCCTCAACAACTTGGAAAGGGAGTGGAAATGACAAAGTAATTTCTGGAAAAATATTTTCTGCAGAAGTCTCTGACATTGATCGGATCTGGAATCAAATTCTAAGTTTCATTCATTCAACACTCGTCGGATAAGAGAAATCCTGAATGCTCGTTTATTCAAGAAATTTCTACGGATCAATTAACATTATGATGAACGGGTATTTCTCATTTCATTTCTTCTGGAGAATAATCTAATCAAGATAAAAATCGGTAATTGCTTCGTGTTACACGAAATGGAGATCTTGTTTTCTAACTGATTAAGTTTAGATTAGAGTAAGTTAATCTGAACTTTTCATTATTGGTTATTTTTTATTTTTTCTTGCAATTTTCAGTGAATTGTTCACTGTTGTCATCTTCTGAGTCTAAGTGTTTGAAATGGACTAAAAAATTGAAGATAACATGAGAGTTATTCAGTTATCCCTTTCTGTTAAAAAGCAATTTTAAATGACGGTTAGTTCCTTTAAATATTTCAAGGACAAGTGAATAACTCTCGATAACATTTCTATGTGAAAAGACGGGTCATCAATGAACGATTTGTTAGGTTGAAGAGACTTTTCAATCAAATCCTCTTGTTTTTGGTGATTTCTTTTTTGTTGATCGACATTCATCAGAAAGATCTTAATTATTAGTTTCTGGCGGTTTTTGGTCTTCAGTTCAGTTTCACCTTACTCTGTTTCTATCCGTTTTCTTTCTATATCCACTGGGGGAGTAATTATTGGTGAAATTGTTATGCAAGTCCATCAAGACAATATTAAGTGTCCAGAATGTGGTGAAGAGGCCATTCTTACAGATACTCATTGGGTTTGTCCAAATGATGGTTTAGTAATTCAGTCACGTTTCGACCAAGGGTCAGTCCTTTTAGAAGAGACATCTCGATCTTATGGTAAACGGTATGCAGCTATCAGTAATGATCCACAACAAACGATTCGTTTGGGAACTACCATTGGATGGCTGAATGGTGAAACTCGTAGGGATGCGCATCACGTGTTACTCGATTTTCCAGTTCGTGAGTATTATAAGAGCTTGAATTGGCGGAACAATAGGATAGCACGTCATTATTCTGATGAAAGACTCCTCAGATGGATGGAATTCTACAATAGAGTTTGCAATGTTTTGAATTTACCTCAGAACTTGCAAAAAGATGGTGCTACGCTTCTGAGGAAGGTATACGAGAAGTCAGATAGATACTTGCGGATGAAGGGATATGTAGCTGCCATCATTTATCTTATTTGTAGATATCGCCAATACATCCTACCCTTGTCAAAAATTGAGGAAACCTTTCGTCAACTGGGATATCCAACTAGTGGTAAGGAGATCGTGAAGTGTGCAATGGCCATTCGAAAACTTACGAGAATTAAGGTCAGGCCTTTTGCTCCACGTCATTATGTGGTAGGCTTGATTGAAAATCTAAAGCAATCTGGATGTTTTGACGATGCCATTCAACGATTGGTTAGACCAGTAATGTGGGATAACTTTTGGATTCAACTGGCTAAAATCACTTATTTGATTCTTGAAAACATATCAGAACGAGAGTTGACGAACAGAAATCCACGTGTGTTGGCAGCTGCAACCATTGTTGGTAGTGATATCTCTCTAGCACGTGACGTTGGAAATCTTGCGCAAAAAATTTACGTGACAAAACGTAAGAGAGGTGTTTTAACTCAAACATTAGTAGCATCCATCCTCGAAATCAAAGAATATACTCTGAGAGAACATTATTTGGTTGCGGTAAAGCCTGCTTTAGCTAAGCTCGGTCCAATGTAAATAATTCATCCAAGTTGAAATATAGTTCCTTTTATCTTTTTTCATCTATTAAAAAGTTATTTTGCACTTTTCTTCTCCGAAAAAGACTTGTAGGGGATGAGATTATCTCTCAATGAGGAGAAGTGTCTTGCGCTGATGTTAGGTACATCGGTGTTCAGTGATGTCAATGAGAATGTGTCATCAAAATGCTTTGTCAAGGTATTTTATGATTTGGTTGGTGACGGTTTTTACCGTTGCAGCTATTCCTTCACTCATTACCAGACCTGGAGGTTTGAAGCCGTCCCCTACCATCCACAGATTTTCAACGAAGGGTATTTTAGGTTGAAGGTAGATTCCTTGTCTAACCCAGTTTACAGGCCATCCTTCACCATATCTTTGAATGCTTAATTCCTCTCCAATTTTATCTAATGCGGGATAACAAGATAATAGTTCCTCTCGCGCCTTTTTTAATTGGTATCCATGAGAGTTGGAACCGTGTTCTTGGAAAGTTATGTAAGCAATAAATAGATGTCTTCCTTTAGGTGCAAGCTCAGGTGCGAGATGAGTAGGTTCTGCGCATCCTTTAACCCATTTGTTATCTGGAAAGAAGGTGACACCAGAATGACCAAGGATAGTTTTCTTGACACTGTAAACTATCTTGGCTCCCATCACGACTTGTAATCGATTTTTTATAATTTGGATTCTTTTGGGTATATCTGTAAGCTTGTCAATGGTGTATATGGGTCCCATATTAGAAATCACTACTTTTGGTTTGACCGAGAGATGATCATCGTTGTGACCTCTAGCTTTCAGTATGACTTGCTTGAGGTTATTTCCACTTGAATTATCGAGTTCGACTACTTTAATGCCAGTTAAAACTAATCCACCTCGTTTAATAATGTAATTGTTGATTTCTTTTATGAGAAATCTTAATCCACCTCTTGGTACGCCAGGACGTCCATATTTAAAAAGAGAATTGAAAAATTCTAGTACTTCTCCAATGGTTACTTGATGGTTTTCTAGTCCCATTGAGAATCCAGTGATTGCCGAGAAAAAACCTTTAAGCCTTGGAGAAGCACGAATAGTTGACAAATATTCATTAAGTGGTCTTGTTAATTTATTTCGGAGTGGAATGTCTTTTGCCAATTTGAGAAGAGTAAGTCTGTCATTTTGTTCTGGAAGCATTCGAAAAATATCTTGATATATTTGGTGTCTTCGCTCTTTTTGTTCGCCTTTCCACTTCCAACATGAGAAATAATGAAGCTTTCGAATGGGAGTTCGCAATTTTAGGTCTTTTCTTAGAATCTTTCCCAAAGGTCCCCTTTTTCCATGAGGTATTAGATGCAATGCTCCAGTAGGGACTTCATATCCTTCAATCTCACGCGCCGTGAATCTTCCTCCGATTCTTGAAAGTCTCTCGACGATGAGTACTTTTTTTCTTCTTTTAGATAATAGCGCCCCTGTAAGTAATCCGCCCAGCCCCGCTCCAGCAATGAGCACATCAGGGCTGAATTTTTCAATATTTTTTTGTAATTCATTGTAATTCATTGTAAATCCTCGAAAAAAACTTCTTCTATTCATTTTAATGATGTTACTTTTTCATCACCTGTTACGGTCACTTGGTAGTGCAAACTCCGTAGAACATCCTTCAAGATGCCATGTCGAAGTTCTTATAATTAACTTTCAACACGTGTGCTAGTAGAAAAGAAACTCTGTATTGAGAGATCATTTCGTTTCGGATGGAAGAATGAATCAACGGATGGATTTGGGGCGAGGTGAGTGGGAAACCGTCCTTTTCCGTTCGATTGACAATGGGAAGGTGAAATGATGAGTGATGGAGTCCTTTCCGTGAAATCTCATGGCGTAGATACTGCATTAAGACCAGAATTGAAACAAGTTCTTCAAAGACAAGGGTATCAAATTTTAGGGAAAAGCACTTTTGTAAAAAAATGTTACT
>JAJRXH010000270.1 GCA_024276395.1 archaeon | reverse complement strand
TTTCATTAGTAGTTGGTTGTTAACCGTCTTTTTTGGCATCATTCATAGCGTTTTAGCTGCGGAAAGAGTTAAGGCTTTCTTTCCAATTTCTGCCACGAAGTATCGTCTTCTTTATGTTGTGATTTCAACAGTTCTCCTCATTGTAATGGGGATAATTTTCCGTTATCTGAAATTAATGGTTCCGGAGTGTGATTTTGATTTGCCTTTTTGGGCTATCATTCTTTCTTTAGTAAGCATCTTTTTTGGAGGAATTCTCATCGTTGTTTCTTTCAAGAATGTTGATGTGGCGGCCTTTCTGGGAATGAGAGCATTTTCTGATAATCGATTGATCATGGATGGTGTATATCGCTGTAGTAGGCATCCCATTTACGTGGGAACCATCTTGACTTTTGTTGGTGGTAGTTTCTTATTAGGTAATTGGCTGTACGTGTGGATTGCTACTTGGTTTTCCATTTATACAGTTATGGGAGCTCTTCATGAGGAACGTAGGCTTCTGAAGGAGTTCCCTGAATATGCTCAATATAGGAAAGATGTTCCTTTCTTGTTTCCCCTTTCATTTAAACAATTAAAGTCTTGCTTAAAACGAAGAAAGAATTTCTAAGGATAAATCTGCATTTTTTGTAGAATGAGTGAGAAATCCCATTGAAATGACATTCACGCCTGGAATGAGATATTTTTCAAGGTTAGAAGGAGTGATTCCACCACTTAATTCAATGATGGCTGATGGATGATGTTCTCTAATGAGTGTTATGGCTTCTTTAATCTTTTCAGGTTTAAAGTTATCGAGCATGATGATGTCAGCTCTTGCTTTGGCAGCCTCCAAAGCTTGTTCGATGGTTTCTACTTCGATTTCAATTTTTGTGGTGAAACTTGAATTCTTTCGTGCAGCGTTCATTGCCTTTGATACGGAACCAAAAATGGAGATATGGTTGTCTTTTATCATCACGCAGTCCGAAAGACTAAATCTATGAGGCTCACCACCAGCTACGACTACTGCATACTTTTCAAAAAGTCTTAAACCAGGGGTTGTCTTTCTAGTAGCAGCAATTCGTATTCCAGGCACATGTTTCTTAGCACGATCTATTAGGGACTTGGTCATCGTGGCAATGCCGCACATCCGTGAAAAAATGTTAAGTGCCACGCGTTCTCCCTGGAGGATTTTTCGCAACGAACCAGTTATCTCAATGAGTTTTTGGTCCTTAGAGATTTGATCACCATCCTTAACTAAAGGATTCGTTCTAACTCCTAAGATCTTGTACAATCGTGCAACGACTGGAATGCCAGCCACTACAATGTCTTCTCTAGTTAGAATGTATGCTTTCCCTTCTCTCTCTGGTATGAATGAATTACTTACATCAAAGAAGGGGAGATCTTCTTTTAACCAATTCAACAAGTGTTGATCAAGCAGTTCTTCTGAAAGGATCATGATGTTTGATTCCTCCACGCGTGTTCATTCTATTTTCAAGATTACTTTTCCGATGTTTTCTCTACTTTCGATGCGTCGATGTGCATCTGCAACTTGTTTTAGAGGATAAACTCTATCTATGACGGGCTTGATGTCGTGCTCCTTGACAATTTGGATTAAATCGTTCCACGTGCGTTCAAGAAGGTCTCTTCTTTTCGTGTATACTCGCCCCAGGTGAAATGCCATGATACCTTGGCTTTT
>JAJRXH010000269.1 GCA_024276395.1 archaeon | reverse complement strand
GACTCGTTTTTTATCCTCGCAACGCACGGAACGACAGCAGCATCACGGATGACGCGATGCTGATGCTTGAAAGCCACGCATCACCGACGTGATGACGTGATCGACAAAACAGAAGAGAAAAAAGAAGAAAATGATCAATTGAATTTTTATTAATGGGTGCGACTAGATGACCTTCATCGATGAAATTCTCGAAAACGAACTAAAAAAGCCAAGCATTTTTCGGGATGAAAGTATTTTCAATCAAAGTCATCTTCCAACTAGTCTACCTTTTAGAGAAGGCCAATTTAGACAATTGATTCAACACTTTCGCTCATTATTGACTGAGGAATCCCCTTCTCATAATCATATTATTTTACATGGCCCTGTAGGTGTTGGGAAGACCACAACTATGAGATTATTTGGTAGAAAAGCCCTGAAACGATCCAAGTTGTCATCAAAAAATCATCTTCGTTATGTTCACCTAAATTGTCGTAGGTATCGAAGAAGTTCGTATCAAGCATTAAAAGCTATTTTAATAGATATTTGGGGCCCAATGTCTCCTCGTGGCTATTCAATCTCTGAATTGATGGAAATGTTGGAGAAAATTCTAAAAAAAAATGGATTACATTTATTAGTTGTTTTGGATGAGGCTGAATACTTATTGCAGCACGATACGGATCTTTTGAATTATTTAATTAGATTGGAAGATAGTTTTCCAGAGGCAGATGTGGGACTAAGACGAAAGAATTTTGGAGTATCTGTAGCCTTAATCGTGAGACATCAGCATTTAGAGAACATTCTTGATTCAGCAACAATGTCCTCACTGAAGCAAAATTTCATCTATTTTCCACCATATACCAAGTATCAACTAGTGGACATTTTGAGGGACAGGGTGAAGGAGGGCTTCAAATCCGGTACTGTTCCAGAAAGAATCCTTGAAATGATTGCTGAAATAGCCGCAATGAGAGGTGGTGATTGTCGTTTGGCACTAGAATTGCTTTATCGGTCAGGGAAGATGACAGATGAAGAAAGCCTGTCTGTCATTACTAATGAAATGGTTAGAAAGGCTGCAGTTGGTGTATATCAAGTGGAGAAACGCCTCATCCATTCACTTGGAAAAGAAAAAAAAATCATCTTGTATTTTTTGGTTATGTCACTGAAGAATCAAATAGATTTTAGCGAACCTCATTCATTGGAAACATTATGGGAAAAATATAAGGGAAATAATGCCATTAAACAATTAAAACGAATGAAAAAGAAGGAATTCATCAGACATGTGCTTGAATTGTCTAAAATGGGGCTTTTAAGTTGTGACGTGTTGAATGAGGGAGATGAAGCTGCTGTATTAGTGCGACTGCCACTTGATTTACCTTTGACGGAGCTGGAGTGGGAGTTATCTAAAAATTCTGGGGAAAATGAAATTTCTGACAGTTTCATTAATTAGTTATGGTTTATCCATGGTGATTGGATGACTAAAAATGAAATGAGTCATAGTTAGAATTTTCCAAAACTCACCTTCGAAGAAAGGAGATACTACGGATGAATCGAGGCTTTCCTCTCAAGATCGCAAAGATCGTTACCATCAAGGCAGCTAACACCGGACACTAGTTATGGTAACCACTCGGGCCGTTCTTCTCACGTGAGGATGTTGAAGGAAAGACATCGAAAGGCTCAGATGACTATGCAGCACTCCACGTTAAGGTGATGCCGCTACTATCGTCGATGTATCGTGGTAGGCACGGAGTCTTGCGGCTAATATCCGATCATAATGCTTTCCGGAGGTGTTCGCTCGATAATCTCACGGACAGGAGGGGTGGTAACTTCGTCATCACGATGGATGATGAACGGTCTTACCAAGCAGCTCTGATACGCCTCTCGGAAGGGATTGAGCTCACATTTAATAGAAAAGAGTTCCTCTTAATAGAATTAGTGGGATTTTCTTGTCCTTTAGGCACGCCCTCCAATACTGCTCGTGCTGGTGATGAATCTCGTGATGATCGTTCGTGGTGAATGAATTCTCTTTTGTTCTTTTTTTCGATCAATTATCCTATTCCAGTGTCTTCT
>JAJRXH010000268.1 GCA_024276395.1 archaeon | reverse complement strand
TTTTTTTCTTATAAAGATTCACTACTGGTAAAAGAAAACAAGATGCTTGACAATCAATAATGTCGAAGTAACCTTTTTTTCCTTCTCTTAATTAGTATCAAACTAACATCATGTGATGCAAGTAAAATTGGTGAACAAGTTGCATCGCCCTCCTTCACGCTTGTTGATGACCCTTGGTTACCCAACATGATTGGTTCAGCGATTTTTGATGGTGAAGGAGTTCCCACTCAACCAACAAAGATAATTGACAAGGGTATCCTCAATTCTTTCTACATAGATAGATTGTATGCTCAAAGACTGGGAATGGAGAATAACGCTAAAAGTGTTCGAGGTGAAGATCCTTTCTTCAGCTCGTTGTCATTGCCGCCACCAGCGATTGGAACCTTCAATTCGGTGATCTTACCAGGAAATTCCAGCTTGGATGAAATCGTCAGCGAAACAAGAGAATGGAGAAATCAAATTCCCCATTCAAGAAGTCACGATAAGCGGAAACATTCCACAACTACTTAAGGACATCGACTTCATCTCCAAGGAAATCCAGGCTGATGTAGATTGCTCGATTCCGTATCTTCGAACATCCAAGTTGCAATGCATTACAGAAAAAAACCTCTCTCCCTTAAGATTGAATTTAAAATTTACAAGATCTTGATGCGGCTTGGAATTGTAAAGAATCCTTTTGTCTGAGAACGTGACTAGCTCAGGGAAAAATGACATTTGCTGAATTCTAAAAGGTGTGAAAGTGAAAAAAAATGCGAAAAGGTGGCATCATTCGACACAATTCTAACAATTTTCTTTCATTTTTCAATGTATTTCTTTTTTCTAGTTGCAATGGCCAAGAAAAAGCTTAGACTGATGACTACTACCGTTAGACCAGGTGTATCTTGTTCTAGCACGGATGAACTAGTAGCCAACGTGTCGGATGATCCAGAATTACCTACAGTTGGAGTTGTTGCTTGGTTGCTTGATTCTGGAACGGATCCCGTTGTCGTAGATACCGTCGTGGACGGCGGCGTGTAATTGTGAATGCCGAAAACACTAGGTGAAACATCTTCATTTGTCACGCCATGCTCATCATTCGCAATTACTTTAATCAAATAGAGATCTCCATCAGTGACAGAAGTCGTGTTCCACAAGTAACTGGTTTTAGTGAGGCCATCAACCAACTTGATCCAAGTCGTGCCATTATCTGGTGAATAGTAAAGAGAATATGTCAACGAATGGGAAAAAGTATCATTAGCCGGAATCCAAGTGATGTTTACCATACCTGAAAGAATTTCGTCGCCAAGTGGATCAAGTAGTGCTGGTCCAATGACGAGATGCGGCAATGGCAACAAGGTAGGAAGACTTGTTAGAGGTAAAGGATCTTGATTACCAGATGTCCCATTAATCACGTAAGGAAAGTCCACATATCCATCATCATTAATGTCAGGACTGGTCCATTCGTCCCACCAATTTTTCATGATCAGAGTCTCCGTTCCGTTGTCGATCACTTGAGATGACAAGGAAGTGCCTCTCTTGAGGTAATTATTACTTCGGAAGGCATTCAAGGTGATGACGACCTTTTGAACACCTGACAAAATGGCAATGGCCTGTTTTCTGTTGAGCATGAAAGATGTATTCATGACAAGAACGTTGCTTTCTAACAGTTCCAATCCGTACTGCTTGTTGTTATAAACGTGACCATTCGTGAGTTCATTGTAATTACCACTCATTCGAATGCCACTTTTCGCATTATCGTGAATCACCGATGCATCTATCGTAGCATTTTCCGTGAGAAACAAGCGCACCCCATGTTTACCGTTCTTGAAGATCTCACTATCAAATACTCCATTAAAAATGCCGTACTTGATCTCGATGCCATTTCTTCCATTTATGGCAACCTTGTCATTCATCACCATCGTATTATTTGCTGATGCAAGAAGAATTCCGCTGCCACCGTTGTAGATGATCGTGCTGTTTCGAATCTCTACTTGATCAGATTTCGAGACTTCGATACCAACACCATCATTAGCTTGTACTGTCACGCTCTTCAGTACAATACCAACTGAATGTTCAATTTTCACCCCAATTTCATTCAAGCTCACGTTATCATTCCAGAGCTCAATGACCCCAACATCAGTAAGGAAAATTACCGTGCTTTTAGATGTGTTAACCAGAATGCCTCGTTGATTAAAATTGATGGTATTGTTTCTTACAATGAAGAAATTATCGATGACATCAACAAAATAAAGACCATTTACCAGATTGCTTTCGATGTAGTTATCTTCAATCAGATTTCCATAGCCAGATTCTCCAGCAGAATTAACGTGGATGCCATCTCTATTGTTGGATGTAATGTTATTTCGCGATATGGTATTATTCACCACTGACCAAGACAAGTATAGACCATCACGGTCATTTAAACCTACGACATTTGAAGAAATCGTGTTATTCTTGGTACTAGCTCCCACGAGATACATGCCGTATTTTTGATTGAACAGAAGATCATTATCCTTGATCTCGTTATAACCACTGTAATACAAGTATAGGCCAGAGTTCGTGTTATTGAATATTTTGTTGCTCCTAATGATTAGATGGTTAACAAACCATAAATAAATTCCGTTTTCCTTGTTATTATAGATTTTATTGTTGAAAATTTCGTAATTTTCGATGCCACTCACGTGAAAGCCCGACTTGCTATTGTTGTATACTTCATTATCGCTTATTGTCACGCCTCCACCACGATAAAAGGAACCCGAATTTGTCACGTTAATTCCCCATTCTCCATTGAACTCGATGAAGTTGCCTCTCACGGTGGAATCATTAACCAATGATAACGTGAGACCACTCCTATTATTATGTGCAATGATATTGTCAATCACAGTGACGTTATCAACATCTGATAGAAAGAGCCCTTCATTGCCATTCCAAGTGAATTGATTATTTTTTATGGCATGGTTAGCATTGTCAATGAATGGAGAAAAGTAACCTTCAATGTACGCTCCATATCCAAGATTGTAGGATACCAGATTATTATCAAGCAAAACATTCTTTGATTGAATCGGTAATTCAATACCAGCTAAATTATGGTGTACTGTATT
>JAJRXH010000267.1 GCA_024276395.1 archaeon | reverse complement strand
TAATCCCACGAGACCTCGTGTTTTATCCTCGCATCACGGGGAGAGGTCCTCACGAAGCGATTAACGTGATGACACGACCTTGAACCCACGCGTGACAGAAACATCGGGCAGATCAGAAAAACTGAAGATAAAAAAGAGAGAAGAAAGTGATGAAAAAATGTTAGTTTATGAGCAAGAACCACGAAGTTATCAAGATGGAGGATTTTTTAGATTCTTATTAGTCACGTATAGCATTTATAAGCGTCAATTATATCGCTTGTGGTCCAACAAGCTCCAAGTAATTATGATGCTTCTGATGCCATTGATGTGGATGGTTATCATTGGTCAAACCTTTGACGAATTCCTAGGGACAGTCTCAGGTAGTAGAGGGCCCTTACCAGGGGGATTAGATTACATCACGTACATGACTCCTGGTGTGCTCATAATGGTGACCTTATTTACTGGATTATTCGGAGGTATTGCTCTTTTTTATGATAAAGAGTCTGGATATCTTAAGAATTATTTGATTGCTCCAATTCCGAGAATTTCCATTCTCATAGGATATAGTATGGGAACTGTCACGAGAATTCTCATCCAAGTAACACTGTTATTGGCTGTAGGAATCTGGATTGGTGCCCAGATTGACCTCACCATTCAAACCATTGTTGCTATTTATCTATTCACTACTCTAATGACTTTTTTCCTTATGGGATTAGCCATTACCTTGGCCGCACGAGCACCTAATGTTGAGGTGTTTCAAGCAATGGTTATGCCCATAGCTATGCCGCTTCAATTCCTATCGCCAGTGCTGTATCCCGTAGATATGATGCCTGATTACTTGCAATGGATTGCCAAGATTAACCCATTGACATTTGGAATCGATGGGCTTAGAGCCATTCTGTTTGGTGCGGATTTCGTTACCACACCATTAATTGATACGCCTTTGGTGACTGATAACCTAGCACTGTTCAACCTAATCTTCTTGTTACTTGCAGCAACATTCTTCTTGGTGATTGGAAGTCGTGCTTATCTGAAATCACTAGAAGGATGAAATTCATCATTAATGATCCCATCATCTCCTCTTTTTTGACCTTTTTTCTCATTCTCTTACAAGAAACAAGAAACCAAAGTTAGAGGCACGTGAGGTCATTTTTTAAATTTGAACATTATATTTTTTGCATTTAGAACTGGAATCAAAGAAGCTTTTGGCGTGAACTGAGTCGAATCATGGTTCATCTTGCAATAGTTTATAGAAGTGATTGATAAGATTGCAGGTGAACCTATTTAATCTTACTTTGAGAGTGATGTTCTTGGAAAACAAGACGAATGCCAGACACGTGATGAGAAAAAATGAGTGAAGAGGATGAAATATCTGTCATTAGGCCATTCATTAAGCGTGGAAAACCAATTCCAGTGAAATCTCTATATTTAGTGATTCTTGGCTTGATATCATTGAATGTTTTCGTGGTTGCATTCATTTTCCAGAGCACTCGATCATTCTCTACTGGGAATGAGGCTGCCTGGGCCGTTGAAGGGTTGTTTGCGGATGTTTTGCTTGTTTTATCTGGTATGGTCGCGGTGGTAGGATTGATCGGAGGACTATTAGTCTTCATTCTTCACCGATTGAGGGAGAAAAAGTGGAAATTTTGATCTTATTAGCTGATAAAGAAAACTTTTACTTGATTCAATTTGAGATTCCGTTACACCACGGGATAACTGAATAACTCTCTTCAATTTTGGTGAAATGGGATTCCGAAGTGAAGCATCACAAAACAAAACTTTTGCGAATGTCATGAAGCGATTCTTCATTAAATATTCACGCGACCACGAGGGTCGGAGCATCTGAAATGATTACTGATGATTGAGGTTTTGTTGCGATTCAGACTTGCAGCTTTTTTAGTTAATCATTTCATCTTATTCTTTTAGTTCTTTTTTGTCCACAGCATTACCGTTTTATGACCAGTGAAAGAACCATATCACGGGGTGAATTCGTTCATGTTGCTAAGTTCCACCGTTCAGCTCTTGAAACAAGACTTGTTATCGCGTGATCGCTCAGGTCTTATTATGAGTACGTTTCTTGGAAATTTTTGCTTAGCCATCTATGGTTCTTATGTGGGTGTTTACCTCGAGCAGCTTGGCACGGCAGTCATCCTCATTGGTCTCATCTTAGCGGCAAGAAACGCCTCCCAAATCGTCTTGCGCGTGCCGTTGGGGGAGCTAAGCCAGATTGTTGGAAGAAAACCACTCATATTAGGAGGGTTATTGAGTTATTCGACAGCATTTTACTTGATGGCCCTGGCATGGAATTGGTGGTTCGTATTATTGGCAACCACTCTAGTGGCTTTGGGAATGTCGTTCTTTTGGCCAGCGATGTTTTCAGCAGTTGGGGATGTTGCCAACGAGAATTATGGTCGTTTTAATGGTAGAATCTTCCAAGGCGGTGATGTCGGGGTCATTCTTGGATCATTTTTCGCAGCTTTTGTACTGAAGTCACTTCGGTGGCCATTGAACCAATTATTCTTAGCAACTGGGTTCATTAGCACTGTTTTGGTTCTGGTTTTGACGGTCATCGTGCCAGAAGTTCTGTCCTCTGAACATCAAAAGAAAGTGGAATCAGTTTTCAATGCGTTATGGTCGTCATTTCGATCAATGGTAGGATCTTTTTGGAAAATGACGACTCGAAAGGAATTATACCGCGTGTATGGATTTCAATTACTCATTAGTTTCTCGGAGTACATGCTGACATCATTTTTTCCATTACTTATCGTCGTTGCCAAGGGATTTCCTCTTGAAATAGTGGCAGAACTGACTCTTTACTCTACAGTGGTGTTGTTCTTTTTCAAGCCGTACCTGGGAGGAATATCTGATCGATTCGGGTATCAATTACCAGTTACTGGAGCCTTGTTCTTGACGGTTACTTCTTTTTTCGTGATGGTGATATCAAATGATCTCAGAATACTATGGATCTCTTACGTTTTTGCTCAGGCAGGTCTCATGACTTCTTACCTGGCTGTGAATGGTGGTACTTCACGTGCCGTTCCGAATTCAGAACGTGGATTGGCATTAGGAGTCCTGGGAGCGCACGTATCATTGGGCAGATCATTGTCGTCCCTACTTCTCTCTCCATTGTGGGAATTATTTGATCTCAATGCAGTGTTCTTAGGAGGTATTGTCCTTGCATCATTGTCTTTAGTGATATTAAATTGGCTTGAAGTTCGTGAGAAGAGACAACGGAAGAATGTGTAATCTTCGATTGAATGATTCCTGAGGAACTGACGACCAGAGTATAGGACAAGAGTGGAAATTGGTTATTCTTGAGAATATCTCTAAGATATCTAATCCTCTCCGCCTTAAAGAGCAGACCTTTCTGGTAGGAATCTAATGGTAACAATCATGCTACATCTCTTCGTTAATTGTTGGATGAATGAGAGATGGGACATCGACTGACTCATTCGCTACTGAGACAGTTTATTAGTAGTGAGATTCTAAATTAACGCTAATCGTAGAATGACAAAAAAAGAAGGGAACTGTAAGAGTTGATCACTCAACGTCCACTTTAGTAGGAGGATTAGTTCGATTAAAGTTAAGAACGATCATACCGTCTCGGTACTTGGCTTTACCACTGTTAGGATCGATGTCAAAGGGCACTTCAAGTTGAATCAGAAATTCTGGCCCAAATTCCTCGAATTCTTCTTGGTACTCACCAACAATGCGAATCATGTTGGCTTTAGCTTTAATCTCAAGGCTTTCTTTTTTTAGACCAGGAGCGGCGACGTGAATGGTTATGGTTTTGTCATTTTCCTTGAAATGTACTCTTGATGATAGTTCGTCAAAATGCCATGGCTTCATTCGTTTCATGAACACGTGAGGACCGTTATCATAATGTACGTGGTGTGGTGGCATTCCCATCATCAGGAATTTAATCATTTTCTTTTTTCTTGGGTGCATCATTTTTTCCCTCTGTCTTTGAGTTTTCCATAAT
>JAJRXH010000266.1 GCA_024276395.1 archaeon | reverse complement strand
TCCCGATCGAGGTTTCGGCCGTCGGCAGCCCGGAGGCTGGACTTATAACGTACTTCCTTACTTGGAACAGGGTGCTCTTCGAGATAAGGGGCGAGGCGAAATTGACAGAATAAAACGCCAGACCTTAAGCGACGTTATTCAACAACCTCTTGCTGAGTTTAACTGTCCATCCCGACGTCGTTCGTTATTGGCGACGCACCACGGAGAAATTCGCAACGCCGAGCAGGTAACACAGTCAGCGAAGAGTGATTATGCGGTAAACGCTGGTGAGACGGATTTTGGTCGTGGTGGGGGCCCAAAACTCTTAGGGATGGCGATCGCAGTCGCTACAAATGGAACGATTTCTCGCAAGCGAATGGCATCATCTGGACAGATAAAATAACACATCGTGCAGCCAGTGCATTTTTCACTGTCCACTATTGGAGTTATGTCTCGCCATTCACCGGTCTTAAACATTCTCGCCGTTCCTGGATAAGGAACGACTCCGCCGATTGGTAATTTTTTCCATCCCCATTGTTCCTTTATCCATTGTTGAAATTCCTTGGGAATTTCTTTATCTTCTTTCTGTAAAAAACCAGTACTCATGGAACCTTAACCTCCTCTGCAGCTCTCTTGATGGCGGCAATGTTCTTTTCCACTAGATCGGGATTCTTGGAGAAAAATCTTCTTGTTGCTTCGATGATGCTTCCTAACTTCACAACGTCAGTGATTTTGGAGAGGGCGCCTAAAACCACCGTATTAGCGATGGGTCTCCCAATGTGTTCACGTGCAATCGAAGTTCCATCAAGATAAGCAACCGAATAATTTCCTTGTGGGAGGATATCTTTTAACTCATCCCACTCTCCTTGGAAGTTTATGATAACGTGACCTTTTGGTTTCAATCCTTGAAAAACATCCACGTTTCCTAATAAAGTAGGATCGATGATGACCACGATGTTAGGTTCATATACTTGCGTTTTCACGACAATGGGCTTTTCGGAGATTCTCGTGAAGGCGGCAATAGGAGCACCAGATCTTTCTGGCCCAAATGACGGAAATGCATGAGTATACTTTTTCTCTAAAATTGCAGCTTCACCAGTCAAGCGTGATGCAGTGACCACGCCTTGACCTCCACGACCATGAAAACGGATGTCAATGATTTCCTCACTTTGCATTGTGTCACCCCCGCATGTTCCACGAAATCCTATATAAAGCCAGATTTTAATATTTCCATCTGATTCTCACATCTGAGAAAATAACTCATGTTAAAAACGTGGAAGGAATCTTATACAATCTAATTGTTTTAATCGAGCAATATTTCTTCCAAAACAGCTAAATGGAACCAATAAACTCATTTCCAGTAAGAAGATTTCTTATTTTCCTATAAAAAGAAAACGATTCATCCTTCGATCTAAATTTTCTCAAGATTTCAGTCCTTTCCTTCAGTAATGAATCAAATTAACGATGAAATTTAAGAATAAAAGCCTAAATACAAAAATAGAAAGAAAAAGGAAGTAACGCTGTCATTTTTTCCCCTTGGACCAAATTCTTTTTTTCTCTCTCTGGAAAGTGAGGATGCCTCCAGCTAAGGCAATCAAAATGGAGAAAATCTCTAGTCCAATGATTGCCTTGGATGTAGATGTACTTGTCACGCTCGTGGAAGAATGAATCACGGTGGCATTAGTGGTACTGATTTTAACAAAGATGAATACGCTATCAGCTGCCTGAAAACCATAATTATCGACGACAACGATCGTATAATTATAGGTACCATTAGAAAGGTTTGAAATGGGAATGGTAAGGTTCTGCACGCCACTCCACCAACCTAAAGCGACCTCTGAGCCGTTAACCAAGATTTGATACGTGCCATGACCATCATCAGCAACCAGCCATGTAAGATTATCCACACCCTCTGAACCAGTAATGATAATGTCATCAGGACTTGAAAGAACTGGGCGGAATGTAAGGGTAAAGTTAAATGATGTAAATGCGATGTTAGCTGCCCAATCTGTTACCATCAAGGTCAAAGTGTAGTTTGCTGGTGATAAATCTCCAATAGGTATGTAGACTAAATAAGTATCATTAGCAAAGGTTGAAGAAATCCTTGCCAACTTTGATTGTTTGGATGTTGAAGAGAATGGTGTGACCTTCTCTTCAAAAATCCATACATCTAAGAACAGCACCGTTACTAACTCTCGTGAAGTAAGAAGTGCAATCGCTTGATGCAGACCACTTTCATTATCTACCGCCATTATCGAAAAAGACAATTCTTGATCTTCTGGAGTTAAAACAAGATCACTTACGGTGATTGAATCATCAACTAGTTCAAGGAAAGGAGAGATATCATCGCTTGTAACACAGAACACATCATATCCAATGAGGCCATCTCGTGCGGCGCTTTCATATCCCAGGAACACGAATAGTTCGTGGCATCCATCATCAAGAGTAAAATTCAAGTTCATTGCCTTGGAAATGATAACGGTCTCCTGAGAGGGTATATCTGGTAACTGATCACCACTCAGTTCCGTAAGGAAAACGGTTGATCCATTTGACGCCACTACTTTCAGAAAAATTGATCCCATGATGCCTGATGCGTTGACATTTCCAATGTTACTAACTTGCAAGCTAACGTGAAGTGTCTGGTTAAGAGAGTCAAAAGAAGCAGCGACATCCCAAACTGAAAGATTTGGTAAGCTCGAATTAACAACATGGATATAAAATTGATATTCAGGCATCAAGATCTCACGATTCTCTGTAATCGTGGTATTAAGGGCAAACTTGTACACGACACCGGAGATAAGAAGATCTGCTGGAATGACAGAAGAAAGCGGTATCAAGGCTTTTTGGAGTCCCGGTGATTCTTGAATCCATGAATCCTTCGTAACTACACCGGTCCATTGCATCAGTCGAGTTGATGGAGTGGTCTCTGGTGTTAAACTTAATAAGAAGGAAAAATCCTGAACAAGAAGATTGCCGGGAACTTGAAAGAGGAGATAGAGCGATCTTTCAGTGATGTTGACTTGTTGAAGGGAACCAAAGAAGAATGAATCGGATTCTGTCTCATTGGTCGTACCCACCAAGAGCTTTG
>JAJRXH010000265.1 GCA_024276395.1 archaeon | reverse complement strand
CGTGGCTTTCAAGCATCGGCATCGCGTCATCCGTGATGCTGCTGTCGTTCCGTGCGTTGCGAGGATAAAAAACGAGTCCTCGTGGGATTACCCCTGGTCACGGGTGGTTTTCTTCTTTTTTATCTTCTGTTTTTCCGATCACGTCATCACGTCGGTGATGCGTGGTTTCAAGTTCCATCATCTTGTCATTCGTGAGGTGGTCGTTGTCCCTTGCGTTACGCGGATAAAACACGAGTCTTTATGGGATTACCCCAGTCAAGGGTAGTTTCCTTATTTTTTTGTCGAGAGTGATGTTTTCCAGAGTGGTCACTATAGGGCTTCTTTTTCCTTCTATTTAGAGATTTTTCTTCATGGATATCTGATGGATGATACTCCCATAATATCTCATTATATTGCTCGACATTTATTTCATTTTCTCTCAAGGTGGTAATCGTGTCTTTTGAGCTTTTTTGCTCCTTTTGTGGAGTAAGCTGCATGAGCGTTCTGAAAGAGACGGCACGGTGTCAAGAATGCGGAATCATCATGTGTCCGTCATGTTATGAAGTGATGTTATTGCAATCCTCACCAAATCAAGAAATCTGTCCGTCTTGTGGTTCAGTGCACTCATTACAGCTATTGGGCACGATGCGAGAGATGACAGTTAGTGATCTTTTGAATCTGAGAAACACCCTGAAAACAGCAGCTTACCAACCCGTGATTGTTCTGAAGAAAGCAAAATTCTTGTTGGAACAACTATATCATCTTCAAAAACATTTTTGGGTCGTTCCCTACCTAGAAATGATCAGCAACATCCCTAACATCCTCACCTCAATTGAACCTTTCATCATTTCTTATCTAAGGGAATTTGTCACTAGATTAAGAAATTTGTTAAAGCACTTGAATGAAGATACAGATTTGGTGGTAGCTTCAAAAGATCTGGCATATCCAAATCTTGGTTTTGAAGGAGCAATTCTTTTGATACAAGCAGAAAGCTTCATGAAGGCCATCACGAAGAAATTAAAACCTTTAAAAGAATCTTTAGAAGAAATAAAGTCCATTGTTAACATTTTTGTCAGTGTACAAGAAGATGAAATGCAGTTATTACGAAAAAAGTTTAATTTTCACGTCAATGAGCTTATCATCGCCTATTTTAAGAATTTATCCATCAAACACGGTGGAATACGTTATAAAAGGGCCAATTTGATGTTAACAACGGATCGTCTTCTCATCTTTCGAAAGAGCAAGTCCGGTATTTTTTTGGACAGATCTTTCTTACGTGAAGAAGTGATAGATTCTCTTCACAAGAAAACGAAATTTTCCGGAGAAAGGTTGGAAATCGTTCTAAATGAGACCAATCGAATGATCATCAAGGCTGACCCGATGACACTGACCCAGATCCAATTAACAATTCAACATGGATGGACACGTCTTGGGTCCTATTATGGGACGTTGCCACTTTTCCATTCCGACCAAATCATTAATGATTTGAAGATCATTCACGATCACTTGAGCACGTATCGGTCTCACGTTGATCATATCTTGAAATCATTAACTTCTAGAAAAACACACGTGGATCCCACCACCTCTACAAAAGATTCAGCAGGATTTCCAGAAACCTCCGCCGTAGAGCATTCCTTGATGGACGTTCACCCAAGTATGAGAAATGATTCAGAAAGGAATGTGACACTGAGGAATGACCTAAATCCGATGATGAACTTTCCTTTAATCATGTCAGATTCTCAGAAAATGTTACGTAGAGACCTTGGTAGCGAAACATCAACTCTTGGTGGTAACCCTAGTGAAATAGATCTCATTTCTCCTTATCAAAGTTATCTGGGTGGTCAGAACCTTTTTAATAATCAAGATGAGCATTCACAAAGAACTTTGCCTGAATTTTTCTCCAAAAATAGTCATCGACATCAAAAAGATGACTCTCATCTGTTCCCATCCTCAGATACTAATCGGGGAGGTGTAACTGAGATAGATCTTCGTAAAATTCAGTATTGGCAGCAGCGCGTGCAAGATTTAAGACTTGAACGAGAGATTTGTGCCAGAATATTGAATGAATTGAAAAGTGAGAAAAATCCGCTAAATTTGAGGGAACGATATGAATTAATTGCGGAATATGAAAAAAGAATAAAAGAAATCGATAGAGAACTTGAATTCATTTATCAGTCTCGTTGATTCAAGATCCTTGTTTATTGACTCTAACTTCACGTGATTTGGTCTTTTAGTTTCCTTTAAAGTATTTTTTGTCTTATTTATCGAGGATGTTATTTCGTTTCGTTTCTCTCTTTTTTATCTTCAGTTTTTCTGATCATCCCGATGTTTCTGTCACGCGTGGGTTCAAGGTCGTGTCATCACGTTAATCGCTTCGTGAGGACCTCTCCCCGCGATG
>JAJRXH010000264.1 GCA_024276395.1 archaeon | reverse complement strand
TCCTCGCAACGCACGAAACGACAGCAGCATCACGGATGACGCGATGCCGATGCTTGAAAGCCATGCATCACCGACGTGATGAAGTGATCGACAAAACAGAAGAGAAAAAAGAAGAAAAGCACCCGTGACCAAACGTAATCCCACGAGGACTCGTGTTTTATCCTCGCATCACGGGGAGAGGTCCTCACGAAGCGATTAACGTGATGACACGACCTTGAACCCACGCGTGACAGAAACATCGGGCTGATCAGAAAAACTGAAGATAAAAAAGAGAGAAAACAAGTCAACCATCATTTCTTGGCAGTGGCTCCCTCTAGGGCAGCAAGAATGATCTCATTAACTCGTGGCACCATTGCTGAAGGTTGTTCAAGACTTCCATCGAGTAAAAGTGCATTTTCAAAGAGCTGCCAAATGATTTTATTGATCAATTCATTATCAGAGTCACTTTCAATTAATAATTCTAATTTCTCAATGATGGGATGATTGGGATTAAGTTCTAGAACTTTCGGTGGTGCAATGAAGTTTTCAGTCATGTACTTGTAAACCCTCTGGAATTGCACTCCAAATCCTTCGCGAGCTGCAAGTCTACAAGGACTACCACGGAGTTTCGTAGAGGCCTTAACTTCTAGAATTTTGTCACCTAGTACTTCTTTGACTCGTTCCTTGAGTTTCTTGAAACTTGGCCGTAGGTCATCTTCATCTCTCTCTTCTTTCTTTACGGCTTTTTCTCCTTCTTCTTTTTCACTTGCTCCGTCTTCATCCACCGACTCTTCTGTCACATCGATGGGTTTCAGCTGCAAGTCCTTGTAGGTCCGCAGATGCATCAGAAGGAAACTATCAACGACTGGTTCAACAAGAAAAAGAACTTCCCATCCCTTTTCTTCATAATATTCCAAGTGAGGAGAGTTCTCGGCCATGACCAAGTCATCTGCAATGAGATAATAAATGGCATCTTGTTCCTCAGGTTTTCGTTGGAGATAGTCATCTAAAGAGATGAGTTCATCATCCTTAGTCTTGTTAGACTTGAAACGCAAGAGTTTAAGGAGTCGTTCACGATTTTTTTCGTCATTGATAACGCCGTCCTTGATAAAAATACCAAATTCTTTCCAGAATTTCTGATATTTTTCGGCTTCATGACGTGCAATTTTCTCTAATTCCTTGAGAATCTTGGTAGTGAGAGTTTTCTTGATGCTTGCTACCACCCTTGATACTTGAATGGTCTCTCGCGACACGTTCAAGGGAAGATCCTCGGAATCAACCACCCCTTCAATGAAACGCAAATAGGACGGCAGCACGTCCTTGCTGCGTTCTTGAATCAGGACATTACGGGAATAAAGTCTCACACCCCATTCTGTTTCTGGAAAAAGTAAGATGTTTTTACGGAATGATGGAATGAACAACAGACAATTGAGCTGTAATGGTGCATCCACGCTATAGTGAATAACATGCAATGGTTTATCGAAAGAATGAGAAACATACTGATAGAATTTTTCATATTCTTCTTCTTTCACTTCATTAGGACTTTTTCTCCACAAGGAAGTCTGTTGATTGACCACTTCATCATCAAGCTCGATGGGAAAGGGAACGTAGTCGGAATATTTCTTGATGATTTCTCGGATTTTCGTCTTATCTGCAAACTCCTCAGCATCTTCCTTTAACTCAATGATGACTTCAGTTCCACGATCTTCTTTTTCAGTGGGACGAATGATGAAAGACTCAGCACCTTCACTGACCCATTCATAAGCTGGTTCATCTTTCTTGTAGGATCTTGACCTCACGGTAATCTTCCTGGCAACCATAAAAACGCTGTAAAATCCAACACCAAATTGTCCAATGAGTTCTGGAATAGATGCATCTTTCCCTTGTTTTTTAATTTCTTCAAAGAAATTGAGCGTCCCACTTTGTGCTATCGTGCCAAGATTTTCTCGAAGTTCATCCTTGGTCATTCCTATTCCAGAATCCTTGATGGTGATGATTTTTTTCTCCTCATCCACATCAACTATAATTTTTAGTTCCGCATCTGGATCATAGATGTCTGCGTTGTTGATTTTTTGGAATTGAAGCTTGTGCAAGGCATCAGCGGCATTAGAAATCAATTCTCGAAGAAAGATATCTCGATGTTGATATAATGAATTAATCACGATATCTAGTACTCGATGCACATCTGCCTGAAAGGTATATTTCTCTTCACTCATTCATTTTCCCTCCGTGCTATTTTTTTGATCATCGTGCACGATGACGGATGGACTGAAAAGAAAAATCAATATAGGCATCAAGAGACAATGAAACAAGATGAACAACTCTTGCCTAATGTTGAGGTTCAATTCAGAGCACGATCAATGGACGCTTAAACGTTGCAAGGTACTTGAAAGCAAGCCCACGAGACCACTTGTAATCAATAACTGGCCACAACATAAGCAGGAAGTGACGTTCCCACAACAAAGTATAACTGTCTGACAGTTCAAGATCTTGTCAAAAGCTAAAAGCCTTCCCCATTCTGATCTAGACCGGCTCTACCACAACATAAAATTCTCTACGTCACCATAGAAATGAATGCTTAAAAATGTGACGAAAACTTCCCTTGAAGGAGAGTCATTCACTTGTCCTTGGAGTATTTAAAGGAACGAGTAGGTTTTTAAAAAACTCTTTTAAATGACGGGGAGAACTGAATAACTCTCCCTTGAAGTCTCCATGTATTTTTATCCAATCTTGTCTCATATTAAGGGTCCCTTATCCAATCATCATCCCGTTACTAAAGAAAGATAAAAGAGAAGCGAGGAAGGATCTTTGATGCTTGTCCAAAGATGTTAATGATCTAATTACAGACGATCATAAACTTGACAATCAAAATGGATGTTTGAATGTTTGTGGATGCTCTAAATTCTCATTCAATTATCGTGAAAGTATAACATGATTGTTTTTGCCTGCTCAATGTAATCTCGAATGGTTTCCATCGTGACTAATGAATCAGAGTATCCACTATTTTCCAAACAATTCTTATATAGACCCTGGGATTTCCTTTCTTGTTCGATCATAAGCTTCGTTTTTTCTGCTTCCTCGATGATGAAGTCAAGATCGCATTGCCGTGCGATGGCACATGCTTTCTCAATCAGTTCTTCTGCCAAGTCAAAGTACTCCATTAATCCAAGTATAGTGCTCTCAAGAAGTAAAGCCCTCGATTCTAAGAGTTTAAAACCCATTTTTCGAGAAATCAAGATGACTTCTTCGACTGATTTCAAAGCTTTTTCTAGATCACCTTGTTCAAGTTCTATATGCGTTATTTCCAAGAGAATTTCAGATAACTCTCTTCGTGAACCCCACTGAAGAGCTAAAGAACGTGCCAAACCGAGATACCTCAACGCCTGCTCGCGTCTCATTTCTAATAATAATTCATAGTTCCAATTTTCATCGAGAAGTGATCTTGCTTGCTCCAAGTAATACGAGATCCAATTTCGGCTTGTAGGCATAACACTCAGGAGTGCAAGAGCTTTCTCCAGATATTCTTGCGAAAGATAAATTCTCCGAGTTTCCCGATAAAGGCGACTCAATGTCAAATAGACAGAAATTTCATCTTGATCACCATTTAGAATGAATAATTGCAAGTAATATGCAAAATACTCAGCAAGATGATATTTTTTCAAAGTTAATGCCACGTTAACAAGAAGACTCAACACGAAGACGATCTGTTGGACATTTCCACTTAACAATGCCGTGTTTTTAGCTTTTAGCAAGTGCTTCCATCCAAGATGAATCTTCCCCTTTCTAATCTCAAGAAAACCAATCGAAACTTGGACTAACACTTGGAGCTGCCGATCATTATCTCGAACAGCTACCCGCGCTAGCTCAACTAACATGGATAATGCCTTTTTCGTCTTCCCCAGCTGATCTAAGATCAAAGAAAGGTTATAACGTGCCAGATGAGAAAGACTTTCTTGTCCAGCTTTTTGGAGCCATTTCATTGCCTGATGAAAATATTCAGCAGCTTTTGGAAGCTTCCCGTGCTGAGCTTCGATGAGACCAAGGCCAAAATAAGCGCGTCCAAGACTAGAGACATCTATTGTGGTGTCGTGGTCAGATGAATCCACCACGTGCTCATACAAAGCCCTTGCTTCATCAATCTCGCGATCTTTATACTTGATGTCCGCCATAATTATCTCGAAGCTTGCTTTTTTTCTTGCTAGAATGGATGAATCCAAGTGAACTGGACCTAATGATTGTGGCCCAGTTTTTAACCTTTCAACGCCAGATGAATCGCGCAATGGACTCCAATGAGGGATTCTAGGAACCTCTTGATTTGCTTGGTCGGCTCTCATGAGTTCTCAAGAAATCGTGATTCATGGCACTTCTTAAGGAGCAATATCACCTCGGTATCGTGCTGAAAAGATCTTACCAAGTTTTCAAAATCACATCACCATCTCTCTCAGAAGGAGATGGAAAAAAGGATATTAATCAGCATCAGACAGAAAAGTGGAAATGAAAACATCATTAATGAGGTATCCAATCTCCATTACTTATTTTCTCTGGTAGGTACACGTTAGTGATATATTGAAGGTGCTTGGAGCTCAGTGCTTGTATTTCAGCTTTCTTATCCTTATCTAGCATGATCTTGATTTGTTTCTGCCATTCGGGACGTGCCTTGACGAAATCCTCTTCGAGTAAATCGAGAGCACGCTTGCGGTCTCGCTCAGTCATAGAAATTAAGGTCTCCTTTGGAATGTCATAATCATCTAAATCAGAAGGGAGCAAGCCCAGCCATCTTATATCTGGCACAGCAAGTTCTGCCGTCTCAAAGGACAATGACTTCGAACCAATGCTGTAAACTCTTAGAATATCAAGCCCATAGGGGTCAGCATCCATGAATCCAAGTATTGGCAGCTCTAACTCTTCTCTAAGACGCTTCACGAACATCCTAGTTGCCATATCAGGCTGTCCAGATGCAGTGATGAGAATGCACGAGACATAATTGAAAAACCGATCTTCTGCCAAACGCTGAAACACGGCATCTTTTTCGATGACCAGCACGAACTCTGCATCTGACTCGAGATCATCCACTTGATCCACCATGGCCGTGATTGCACGACCACCTAGACCCTCCATTGCATTAATGCGATCCCTTCCCTCACGAAAAGTAAGACGTCCAATCACCTTACCCTTGGCTGAAGCAATAACGTGAAGGCTACTTCTCGTAACACGTAACATTGCCGCAACATCTTCAATGAGGTTATCTGAGACTCTTTGATCTTTAAAGAGATTGACATCTTGATAAAAAAGATCACGCTTAGTGACATGAATGTTCCTTCTTAAGACATCGTTAAGATAACGCATCAAACCCACGAGCTGCTTCACGGATTGCACGGAGGATGAATGACGGAATTTTCGTTCTAATAGCTGATTTCCAAGAAGGACCATCCGAGAACGATCATCATATCCAACATTATCAGAAGATCGTGAAGGGATGTAGAAAGCCGCGCTTTTGGGATCACGAGTAATGGCAAGCAGGAATTCTTTTGCAACATTAAGAAGTCGTTGTCGTGTTTCCTCTGGTGGAAGGTTTTCAACAAGAAGAACCGAGTAAGGAACTTCATGTTCTTCCTTGATAAGCTCACGAAGTTTTTCAAGATAGGTAAGATCGATTTTTCGACGCACCCGAACGCGTAGCGGGATGTCACTGACACGATCAGCATTGCGGAACAAATCCTTCACGTTAGTAATTCGAATGAAATTGGAAGATTCGTCTACTTCCAGAAAAAAGTCAAGAATTGACGGTTCTGGATAGTTGAAGTGATTAGCAACTTTCTTTACAATGGCAATCCACTTTTGAGTAGGGGTTATCGTGAGGAGAAACTCACCTCTCCCAAGTTCTTGAATTTTTTTCTTTCTTTTCTTAGTAATTACTTGTCCACCAATCAAGTAGTGATCAATAAACAGAATTTCCAATCGTTTTTGGTTTTTAACCGGTTTGCTAGTACTCATCGCCTCAACACCTCTTTTTTCGGCCCAATGCCCTCAAAGAAATGAGGATGGCCTCTTCATTGCTAATCATTCACCTTGAAAAATTGATCTACTTCTCTCGTCAAATCCGAGACTTTTCGCAACCGAATGGGACTCTTGAGTGCCTCCACGTCTGCCTTCCTTCTTAGTCCGAGGAGCCGTGCAAGAATGGTGACATCCCAATACAAGAAGTCAATGATGGTTTTGATTCCTCTTCTCTTGAGATCACTCACCTTGTGGATGGGAACACCATCTAAAAGCATGATTGATGAATTCAGAATTTTTAAAACAGCATCGCGAGTCTTTCTTGGAAGAATATCGTGGGGGGGAATGTTTTCACCACGAATGGAGAAGTAAAGAGCCTCCAAACTATTGATTCCGATCTTTCTCAAGCTTTCCCTCGTATCATCCGAAATTATTGATAATGAATCCAAAGGCGTGCCTAATTTCTTTCTTTTACTCTTGAGTTTATCTAAAGGTATTCGGTTCTTGATGGATAAGGCATCCATACGATCTATTCCGAGAATTAATGCCAATTCCTTATTTGGCCAGTATAGAAATTCAATGATGGTTCGAATGCCTCGTGAGTGCAAGGTTCGAATTTTATGAGGATAATTTTCTTGAATTTCTGGAATGTAACATACTGGAAGATCAAGTGTCTCTTTAGCAGCAAGAACTGCGTTCCAAGTGGACTTGTTTACCATTTCTTCCGTAATTAAGAAATATAACTCTTCATAAGTAACACAATGCAATCTATTCAAGGTCTTGATGACACCATCACTCAAAAACTTATGGTATCTCGTGAGGGATGTACCTAATTGACGTGCTCGATTCTCAAGCAGGTCATTAAGATCTAAATTCTGCTTTACTTGGTTGACATGTTCAGCCGTGATGGCAAACCGTGATAAAAATTCGAGATCAGCCTTGAGAAAATCATAGATGGTGATAACTCCGTTCAAGGCAAGATTTAAAATGCTCTTGGGGGGCAAATGACGTTTCAAGAATACAACGGGACGTCCAAGAAATACTTGGAGACGCTCAAGGTATTTTTGAGCGGAGGGAGACAACTCAAGAGACGACAGGTCAACATAATAGGCGTCGTCAATCGTCTTGATGCCGACCTCTTCTAGTGCAGCCAAAACAGGAGCTTCAATGACAAGAATATCTGAAAGCTGTATGATTGCTTTCTTTTGATCTAATAATGCAAAATTCAAGTTTCTCTTGAATTCTCTGATGTCTTCCTTGGAAACATTCAGGAGACTAGCTAGAATTGATTCCGACTTGAGAAGAAAATCTTCAAGTGTCACGATGCCACTTTTCATCAAGATCTTAACTTGTTCTGATGTCAGATTAGGAAGCGAACTCATAGCAAGAGACAACAGCTCTCGCAATTGATGACAAGTTTCTGATGACAATCCCAGTGATCCGCAATCCGAATTTTTAAAGACAAGAATGAAATCTTGAATGGTCTGGATGCCTTGCTGCTTCAAGGTCATGATGGTGTTGGCATCAAACAATTCTGTATATTCACTGATGTCCAATTTTTCGGCTTCATACGCATCTTTGAGTTGACTGATTTTCAAATCTTGCTTGAACTTTCGAATCTTATTTCTTGACATTCCAAGTAACGAAGCAAGATCGCCATCTGATTGAAGATAAAAATCACGAAGAGTGATGATTCGATGCCGATGCAATTTCTGCATGATCACTGGATCTTGAAATTCTGAAATCGCGGTAACTGGCGTTGCCAAGGCACTAGTAATGCCGTTGAAATCGATTTTCTTTTTTAATTCGGCAATACTTTTCACGTCAAGTTGCAAGATGGTCGATATGCGGTCGTCTGATGTTAGCAATAAATCCCCAACAGTTCGAATTCGAGCTTTTCGCAGCAATTTTTTTTGAGTTTCTTCGAACACATCCAAGACATTAATTGGAACAGCTAAGAGACCATACAATTCAGAGAAGGATAGCTTTAACAAGCAGGGTAACAAGTCATCTTCATTCAATCCAAGCAAGGTTGCACGCTTTTCAGATGGTTGGATGAGCAAATCGAGCACGGTATTCACACCAGCAGCTTTCAGGTTTGATGAGCGATTGGCAAAATCTTTTGGCAAGATGGTCTCTACTGGAAAAACTCGCAATGTCTGGATGACTTCTTCTAAATTAACCGATTTCTTAAGCTTCAAGGCTTCCTCATCACTCAAGTTAAGGTAGTTAGCTATGGTTTGAGTGGGAAGCGTGAGAAATATGATAACAGTGATCACGTTCTGGTGTATCAACAAGTCAACGGTTTCTTTCGTTAGGGACGGTAAAATACTAATGGGTGCATCCAATAAGCGGCGCGTGATGCGGATTTCTTCCCAATTAATTTCTGGGTATTGAACTTCTAAGTCCATAATTTTTTCTGGTGATAATTGGTAATAAAAGGAAGAAACAGTTTCATAACCCAGCGATTTTAACATCCTTAAACTTTCTAGTGAACGGATGCCCCTGATCTCTTTGAGATCTATGCTTACAGCATCCTTAACCTTGCTTACTTCATCGATGGTAAAGGTTTCTTTCAATTTCTCGATATCACCTTCAGTTAGTGACATGATCGAGGCCAACGTCGAATCATCCATAACCAAAAAGTCAAATACGGTAGTGATTTCGTTCTCTAGCAATGAGGTCAGTTGCTCATGTGTAATCTGCGAAAATAAGTTCAGCACGACATCAGCAGTCTCCCTTAGCTGATACAAGGTAATTTTCTCATAAAGTGTCTGTTTTAACAAGAACACGACATCAGCAGTGCGGCCAATGATGTTGGCAAGTTCTTCATCACTCGTAATGACAAACCGAAGGATTTTATCGATTCGTTTTTTCTTCCAAGCCTGGTAATATTCTTCTCGAAGGTAAGGCCTAATGAAGCTCAAGGGTAATTCGAGAGCTTCAATGGGTTTCCGCACTTCATCCCAGCTGATGTTGGTTTCTTCTAATAAATCTTCATTAACAAGGAAGTAAAGTCCTTCAACGGTAGTGATATCAAGTTGTTCACGCAAAGCACGAATGGTCGATGCGGGTAATCCAGACACTAATTCAAGAGGAACACCTGTCTCCTTGAGTTCGAAATTTTCCTTCCAGTACTGAATGACCTCCTCTGATACTCCTGTCATCTTAGCTAGCTCTTTATTGGGCCAATAAAGAAACTTGATGACAGTATCTATTCCGTGTTCAGCAAGTTTCTCGACAAATGCATGATATTTACCAGATTCTCTAAATACATCAGGAATTGCACGAATTCGGTCTTCAGCCTCCTTAATTTTTTCTTTCAGGCT
>JAJRXH010000263.1 GCA_024276395.1 archaeon | reverse complement strand
TCTTTCCTTGCGTGATGCCTGCAAGAAGGAGGCAAGATCGTACTTGATACCTGGAACTCGGATAGGTATTGGGATTGATTTTGATGCTAGAATCTTGTGGAAGGATGGTTTGAAGATGAAATATCCGTGAAACTTTATTCCGACAATTTTTCCGGTGATGAGATGAAAGAGCACGTGGGAGGACCACATGAACAAGAATGAGGTAAGAAGATAAATGATGATAGTAAGAAACACGTGTTGTTGGGGTGCAAGATAGAATAGCCATGATAAGAAGCTCAACTCGCTGGTAAAGCTCGTGAATGAAAATAGCCAAGTTCCAGATCGTAACGAAAGTTTTGGGACCTTCCATTTGTCATAGAAGAAAAAATCGATTAGTGAGAGCGTGGTGATGTCTGATTCAGTTAATGGGATGCGTCCAGTGCTCGCTTTCTTCACGCATGTTCTAAAAAGCCGATAATGTTCCCTTTTTGACAACTGATCAGTGTCTAGCAACTCATTGAACAGATTAAGGGTTTTTTCATCACAGTTCGTGATGATTAACGGTTTTTTTTCTAAAGATGGTGTTGTTCTTGGGACGAGACTTACTGAACATCCATCGACTTCGGTATTTTCAATTACATCCATTCTTGGTCACTTCATCTCCCTGTCAAGATGATATTAATAGAGGTGGTTCTTTTAGATGTTTACGTCTATCTAGCTTGAGAGCAAGCATTTGTGTTGAAAGAAAAGAGAAAAGATAGTTGTTATTACTTGATAAGAATGCTTTATTTCGCATAAAATCTTTGTTGAACGAGTGTTTGGCTTTAAAAGATATAAAACAGCACGGTCTTTGGGATTTTGTTCGTTTTTCGTCTTTTTATGAGGATATTGCGACCATCATTATTTTAGATTTTCGGGAAAGTTATCGTCTTTTGACTGGTAATGGTGATCTGATCAGTGAGATAATCTTCATCGAGATTCCAAGGCAGATAGCAAGGAGTGCTGGGATGTACCCCCAAAAAATGACGGTATTTAGGATTTTAATGATGGTGATTATTAGAATTAAGAGGAATGCGATATCTGGAATGGTCCAATACAAGGTTCGTTTCCAGTCATGTTTTATCCTTTTTTCTTGTTGTAAACTCTTGGGAGTGCGTTCGAATGTTCTTTCTGGTTTAAGAATTCCAAGCACGCAACTAATGAGAATGGAGAGCAACATTGAACCACTTATGATGGAGAATGCTACCACACCAAAAAGTGCCTGTAGTCGTGATCTTCCTCCTCGTCTTGCTCCTTCATAATAGGCAAAAAAACCAAGTCCAGTCGTCACCGAGATGAGAAACGCTGGTATTAGGCTCCAGGGGAAGAGCGGTGGCTGAAAGAGGAGGATGATGCTGTTTGTCCATATTAATCCGATCAAGCTAAGAATGTTCAAGAAAATGATTGCAGAAAAAAGATAACTTGTCAGCAATAAAGTTGCCTCAATTTTTTGCATCATCGTGAGATGTTGATTTTTCCAAGTGGAAACAAGATGTAATTTCAAGTTCTGAGAAAATCCTTGTGCCCATCTGTTCTGTTGGATCAGAAATGATCTATAATTGCTTGGAATTTTCTGAGAAACCTTGATCCAAGGTGCATAGTGAATGAGCTTTCCAGATAATTGAATTCGAAAGACGAGATCTAAGTCTTCAGCTATGGTTCTTGCTTTCCATCCCCCAACCTCATGAATGGACTGAATTCTCCATATGCCTCCAGCACCATTAAATTGCTGAAGATATCCCCCCGCTTGTTGTCCTAGCTTTTCGACGAGAAAATGCATGTCAAGACTCACGGCTATTGCTCTAGTGAGAATGTTTTCATTTTCATTTTCATGGGTCCATCGTGCTTGGACGGCGGCAACCCTTGGATTAGCTTCTAGGTAACTAATCATTTCCTTTAGGAAATTAGAATGAGGAATGAAATCCGCATCAAAGATGGCAGCATATTTGGCATTCTTGCACCTGGAAAGCCCATGTTGTAATGCACCAGCCTTGTAATGCTTGTTTGGACATCCTTGATGCACCTGAACTTGGTGTTGACATCTTTCCTGGTGGAGCCATTGTCGGATTAGTCGTGGAGTTTCATCTGTCGAATCATCGAGAATTTGAATGATGCATTTGTCTTGTTGATATTGAAGCCTGCAACAAGCCTCTAGCAGTCGTAATATGATTTTTCCTTCATTGTAAACGGGGAGTTGCACCACGACCATTGGCCACGTGTTCTCATGATGTGGTTTTCCTTGCTTTTTTTCCAGAGATTTTTCATTTGAATGACGTAATGAATGGTAGATCGATCTTGATTTGAGCATCAAGTAAAAATAATTGAGAGGATGTGGAAGAAGCAAGAGCGTAGTCATGAGGTTGAAGGTGATAAAAAATAGTTGAATTCCATCCATTGATCTCACGTGTCCATCCCATTTTTTTGGTTTTTAAGATGTTTGAAAGCTAGCTTTTGAATGACACTCATTAATTTCCCTTCGTGTTGAATCAATTCGTGACTGACGTGCTTCATTCAAGATGATCCGTGAAAAATGTTTTTATTTTCGGATGTAGAAT
>JAJRXH010000262.1 GCA_024276395.1 archaeon | reverse complement strand
TCAAATGAGACCTAGTTGGAGGTCAGATGATGAGCAAGCCATTTTATGTAAGATATGAAGTACCGGATGGTTTAGATCAAGAAGCTTTGGATTTATTACGGATGGCTGCTTCAGCAAATCCTAGAGCAGCACGAAAAGGAACAAATGAAACGACCAAGGCAATTGAACGAGGTACTGCCAAGTTAGTTTACATCGCGTTAGATGTTGATCCACCAGAAGTGGTAGCTCACCTTCCTCTCCTAGCAGAAGAAAAGAAAATCCCGTACGTTTATGTCAAGAGTAGGAAAGAGTTAGGTGAAGCTTTAGGTTTGAAGGTAGCTGCCGCAAGTTGCGCCCTTACTGACGCTGGAGATCAAGTAACACGATTAGATCGCATTGCTGATCGAATCAAGGAAATTCTTGGCTATTGATGACGATTATTATTGGTAGCAACAGCTTTCGGCAAAAAAAGATCAAAAGTTGTTTCCAATTGATTAATGTGTTTTATGGAGTTGAGTGCAGATGAGTAGTAGGGATATGCAAGCCGATGAAGATCTTTCCATTCCCGCTGAAGTCCTTGAAATCATTGAGAGAACGGGTGTTACTGGTGAAATCACTCAAGTACGTGTTCGTATTATGGAAGGGCGCGATCGTGGTCGTATCTTGGTGCGAAACGTGAAAGGTCCTGTCAGGGTTGGTGACATACTGATCTTACGAGAAACGGAACGTGAGGCTCGACGCTTGAAGAGACCCTGAGTCTCTGGTAGTCTATGAGTGAGCGGGATGAATTGAAGGTCAGCATATAGGTGAAAAAAATGGTCAAAGAATACAAGTGTTCATTTTGTGGTCATCCAATCGAGCCAGGTACAGGTACAACATATGTTACGAGAGATGAAAAAGTCTATCGATTCTGTAGTCGTAAGTGTCGTCGTTCAATGCTTGATTTCAAACGTGATCCTAGAAAGCTCAAGTGGACCACGAAATATGAACCTAAATTTCCTAAGCCTGTCAAATCAGAGGCAAGTTAAAAATATAAATGTTCAGAAAATTCGTTAAAGGGAATTTGATTCCCAATCTCTTTTCATTATTTATTATATCTTTCTTTTACCGTAATGTGCAACAGATGTTTTTGTCCAACTTTATCCAACTTTCGCGCGACAAGTCCAACCTTATTCTCGCTTTCTGGTTTTCGAAGAAAATTTTAGTTTAATTTGATTTAATTTAATTAATCAAGTTTTAATCTGGACTAGGAAAATAAAAAACTGAAAATAAGTAAAAAGGTATCGGTAAGAATTGGAAGAAATGAAATCAAGATTGAAATGTTCGTCCATTTTGTTTTTAGGTAAAAACAGGTTTGTTTACGTCATCTGTGAGTCTTCTTTGCTTTCCAAGAACCTTGTCGGCAGCTTTTAAGAAATCCATTCTATATACGGTGGTTCTTCGTTCTCTGATTGCAAACATACCTGCTTCGGTGCATATTGCCTTGATATCTGCACCAGTTCCCCCTTCAGTGAGCCGTGCGAGTTCCTCTATATCAACATCGGATCCTAGGTTCATTTTCCTAGTGTGTATTTGGAAGATTTCTTTTCTTGATTCGAGATCTGGGGGTGGTATTTCGATGTGACGGTCAAATCGACCAGGTCTCATCAGTGCCGGGTCGAGGATATCTTTTCTGTTAGTGGCTGCGATGATTTTCACGTCACCCCGAGGAGAGAACCCATCTAATTCGCTAAGAAGCTGCATGAGAGTTCTTTGCACTTCTCGATCACTTGTGGTACCTAAGTCAACTCTTCGACTTCCAATGGCATCTATTTCATCAATGAACAGAATTGAGGGAGCCTTTTCTCGTGCCAGCTTGAATACTTCTCGAACAAGTCGTGCTCCCTCTCCGATGTATTTTTGGACAAATTCTGATCCAATGATTCTAATGAAGGTGGCATTCGATTCATGGGCAACAGCTTTTGCCATGAGAGTCTTACCAGAGCCAGGGGGTCCGAATAGAAGGACTCCTTTTGGCGGATCTATTCCAACCTGATCAAATAACTCTGGATTTGTCAAAGGGAGTTCAACAATTTCACGCAATTCTCTGAGTTGTTCTTTTAGTCCTCCAACATCTTCATACGTAACGGTTGGCCTTTCGTCTAGTTCCATTGCCATGACCATGGGATCCTTGGAGAATGGTAACACCTCCACGATGGAAAGAGTGCGTTGATGCAATCCAACTCTGGTGCCTGGGATGAGTTCTTTTTGGTCAATGGAAGGTTCGATGGAGACGACAAAACTTGGACCACTACTGGCCTTGACAATGGCCCGTCGTTCATCTAGTTTTTCCACAAGCGTTCCTACAAGAAGAGGAGGCGCTTTAATCTGAGAAAGTTGTTTTTGTAAGATTTCTCGTTCTTTTTGGAGTTGTTCGGCTTTCATCCTGAGTATTTCTTGTTGTACGTAGTTCAAGTCATCTATTTCTTCTTCCAGATCGTATATAATTCTTCTTGGATCTTTCTCGTTTTTTTCTTGCTTATGTTGTCGTTTCATTTCAAGTTACACCAGCTTGCTTGGAAAAATAAAAAAGAAGATGCGAGAATGAATTCTCTTTTCTTTTCTTACTTGAGATAGTGATTGATTGTTGTTGTTTCAAGAACAAGCGTTGCAGGCCTTGTATTTAATGTTTTTCATAGACATAAAGTCCATCCATGAATACAGTTGGATCCTTGGCACGTTTTCCTCGGAGACGGGTCGATTCTGCTATTCGATGAGCGAGTTGTGAGACGTGTTCAATGTCATTTCCGCTTATTTCTACATCTCTATCTTGAATGTTGATATTAACATCGTAATCTGGTGGAATGGGGATTCGGATGGGATCTTTTCTGCCATATAGGTTGTGAATTTCGATTCGATTCTCTTTTTTATTGTATTTCACGGTTGCTGGAAAGTGGCTCGTTACCACCTTGATCTTGTAAGTAAATCCTTCGGTTACACCCTTGATCATGTTCTTGATGTGGCCAGCCACGGTACCGACCATTGCGTTATCTTTGCTTTTTCCAAACATAGTAAATACTTTGAGTTCTTTATCTGATACAAAGTCAAAAAAGATGGGCATCTTGTCGAAATCACGCTTGAGTTCGCCTCGGGGACCTTTAACGACTACAACGGTCTTATCAACGGTAATCTCCACGTTGTCTGGTATTTCGACGATTTTTTCTTTTTTAAATAGACGTGGCATATTTGTCACCTTGATTAAATCGCTCTTTCTTGCAGGAGTTTTTTCTTTTCATTTCTAATTTAACCATTAAAGATGGGAGTTGAAAAGGCCAGGTGATGCCTACCTACTAATAGACGTATGCGAGTAATCTTCCTCCCAGGTGTTGCTCTCGTGCTTCTCGATGTGACATTACACCTTTATCCGTGGTCACGACTAAGGTTCCAAAGTTTCTTGCTGGAAGATATTTCTCTTCCCATTTCTCATATTCCAATGCTTTGACGGGAAATCTTGGCTTGATGACTCCAATGTCTGAAATTCTCCCTAACAGTTGTATCGAGAGAACGCGGGCTTTCCCGTCATCAAATACCTCAAATTCACCAATATATCCACCAGCTTGAATGACTCTCAGCACCTCAATGATGAGATTTGATGCTGGTTTAACATATACCACTCTTTTTCCAAGGACTTCTGCGTTTTTTATTGCTGAAAGACAGTTTGCTAAAGGATCTAATAGTGTCATGATTCATTAACACCTCCGTTCGCGGCTCACGTCCGCGAGTGCGGAGTTAATCCGCATTGGCACGTGTTTACCTTTCGTGAGATGTGTTGTTAATAATGATAGAATGAGGTCTAATCATTTAAAACCTCTGTGTCTCCATCGGTACGGTTTCCAATTAAAGCTTTCTGTTGTTTAAGCCATGGTCTATTTTTTCTTTTTCTTCTTGATTTTCATGATTGCGCCGAGTGTGGTTTGTGAAAAATGTTTTTTCTCCTGATCAAGAGCTCGTTGGCTTACAGTTTCTTCAATTTCTTCCTCTGGAATGAGTAACTTGATTCCTAATTCATGCTCTAACTTGCGGGCAATATCATCACTAGGAACTAATTTTCCGGTTTCAATTCGGGCTAGAACGGATTCTCGTTCGTTAATTTTTCTTGCCAGTTGTTGTCGAGACCACCCGCGCTTCATTCGCGCCTGCATGATGATGTTAGAATATTCAGGGTCTATGGTCAAACTTTCATCTGGCGTGCGTCGTGTTATTGTCCTTTTTGGTTTTTTGGATGGAACTGGGCGATAAATCACTTTTTTTGTTGGCGAAGGTTTAGATATAGCGAATCCTAACGTACTAGGCTTAGGTTTTTGGGTTGGTGGTGGGGTCACGGGCTTTCCGTATCTTTGACAACTGCGACACACTAATAATTCTGCGCCATCTATGATGATGGGTTTTAATTCACTGTATGAACCACACATTTCACACGCATCTTCAATGGCCATCTGTTTCCTCTCTTATTCATTTCTTTAATTAAGAAAAAGTATGGAATCACGCGTGTTTTTACGTGAAACTGTGTATGATGTTTTTCCATGTGGTAATGGAAGTTAATGGTTAAAAAGCATTGTTCTATGGTTGGATCGTCTTCTTCATTTTGCTAGCTGTTCGTATTTTCGTGCTTCATCTTCCATTGTTCGCTCAAACCGGCTATCTGGGATAGTTTTTCGTCTCACTCTAAAGAAAAGAGGGTAATTGACGGCATTGCCTACCAAGACGCCCTCTCCCACATCTAAATCAGGTAATACTTGTAATGAAGCTCGATCAATCCCTTCGCTAGTTCTTCCAATGTAATCTAGATCGGAAGGGTTTCTGATTCTCATGATGAGATGAGTGTTGCACTGAGAGAGGGCTGTGACTGACAACTTAACTGGTCGTTGGGAAATGAGACATAGTGCTATGTGGAATTTTCGTCCTTCCCTTGCAATCGTTTCGATGATACCGCTAGATATGGCATTTCGTCCCTCTGGACAGAATTGGTGCGCCTCTTCAATGAGGGCCAGCATTGGAGGGACTTGCTGCTTTCTTCTTAGGTAGAAAATTCTTTTGAGTAAGTATGCCGCTATGATTTGTTTTGTTCGTTCATCTAGAAGGTCGGAAAGGTCAAAAATGGTCATGCTTGCTGGACTCACGCATGTACTTTCTAATGGTGGGTTTTCGTCGATTGAGAATCTTCGAGTCCTTTGGAGAGTTGTAAGCCAGCCGACAAGAGCTTCCCTGGTTCTTTGATTCTCGATGGAGTCAGCAGCCTTGATTATCATTTCTAAGCTATAAGATTTCGAGGATTTTCTTAATTCTAAGATGAGATTTTCTAGTTCCCGAGTTTGCACGTAGCTCATATCTGGTAAGAAAGTCTTGAAGTCCCAGGCGTTGAGACGGGGAACTGACAAGTAGATATCACGTCCACGATACAATGCCACGCATTCTCTGAATTCATCGGCATCCTTGAAAGCATTATATTCGCCATGTGGATCAATCACGATGATTCCTAGTCTTCCTTGTTCTGGAGGGCGTCTCATTAATTCTTCTAGTAATACAGTCGCTGTGTGTGATTTTCCAGCTCCGGAGATGGCTAAAATGGCAAGGTGCTTCCGAAGCAGTCTATCTAGGGATACTTTTACTGGAGTGCTTGCTGTGTCCATGTGCCCTAGGTAGAGTCCATCATCTTCGAATCCGAAGAAAACCTTTAAAATCTTTGGATCAGACTTAAATACCTTGCTTCCCGGTGATATTGGAAATTTTAACTTTCTTACCTGGTAGGATCCATCATCTTGTGTTCTATTGATCTCTCCCAGTGGATGCGCCGTACAAAGAACGTATTCCCACTGATCCACGGGGAACGTTGCTTCAAAAGATCGTGATGCTTCTAGAGAATCAAGAACATGGCCCGCTTCAACTGATTGATAATAAGCGTTGATTTTCCTTATTTCGGTAACTTGTGCTAGAATTTGTCGTGTTTTCTCGTCGTTCATGATGGGGGGCTTCGAATCAAAAATGGTTACGATTTCACCCTTGAACGTGCTAGTAAATCTACTTTTTAGTACGAAATCTACTTTTCTGGTGCTAGGAGAATCTGAGAGCGCGATGACTTGG
>JAJRXH010000261.1 GCA_024276395.1 archaeon | reverse complement strand
ATATTTGACAAGCTGAAAGATACGTTTGTCTGGGGATGTCCCCGAATGATAGCGATTTCTAGTAGTCGTCGGCCATCCGATGAATTTCGTCGCATCGTCAAGTTATTTTCCTGGTTGCTTCCCAATAGCATTCGAATTGGAAGAGGACATGCTAACATCTATCAACTTGCTGCTAAGTGCTGGAACAAGGGTGCTAAAAGATTATTGGTACTTCATGAAAAGAATGAACGTCTTCATCGACTGCGACTTTATGATTTAGAGCCACGATTATATGAATTGACTGGTATAATTTCGGTCCATTATTATGAAACACGTTATGAGAGTTATAAAGAACGTTATGGAAAGTTCGATCCTCGTTACTTACGCTTGAGTTTACCTTCGTCCTTGTCATCGGAAGCAAGAAAGGTTTTGTTGAGGTTTCTGGAACCAATTCCTCGGTACCAAGAGACCTCGAATGATGCGACATTTTCTCCAATCACTGAGAAGAATAAAAAAATCTTCAGAAATGTTGTTAGTTTAGAGATGATTCCCCTCACTCAGACATTACATCGAGTGACTTTATGGCAAGCAAGCCATCGCTACCCTTTACTCCGATTAATAATTGAATGTCCTCAGAAAAGTGGCGTCTCAAGTGAACCACGAGAAAAATCGCAACAATAAATCAAAACCATTACTGTCATTCTTTTAATTGAGAACTAGATGTGAGTAACATGGAAGATTTTCCCTTTCAACTGGAATTCATCGTCCATGCTTCCTCGATCGAAGCAAAACACAATCTAATGGAAATTTTAGAACCAGAAATACAAAACCAGCAATTTGAAAGATCACGAGTGATTTTAGAGCCCAATGCTGAAACAGAAACATCTTTTAAGATAAAGATTCATAGCAAAGATAGAGCCTCTCTTCTCGCTAATGTGGGGTCATTTCTTCGTTGGTTTGAGTTCATTGAGCGTCTCGAGAAAGAAGTTGTAAAAAAGAAGGAGTGATGTAACATGTCTTCTCAATTACCACCACAAATGGAGAATAAATTGAAAGAATATGAAAAATTACAAGTTCGCTATCAGAAATTGGAGGAAGGGCTTCAGCTTCTTCAACGCAAGAAACAAGAGCTAGAAGCATCCATCAAGGAACTTGAACAGCTTCCCGAAGATTCAATGGTCTTCAAAACTGTGGGTCGTATTATGTTCAAACAAGAAGCTGGAAAGGTATTACAAGAGTATAAAGACGAAGTCGTGAAAATTGAACAACAAGTCAAGTTGCTAGATAAACAACTTGCCGATACAAGACAAAAAATTCAGAAAATTGAGCAAGAATTATCGCAATTCATGCGTTCACGAGGTTTAATGGGTGTTCCTCCTAGTGGTGCCTCGTGAAAGTGAAAATGAAAGAAAGAATTTTACTCAGAATTAGATCGACTGATGGGGAGGGTAATGAGCACTTTTTTTGGTGGTGTTTTAGTGTGGAGCTCTCCGAAACGATGAAGAATATTGATGATCAAATTGTTACAATCCTTGAAAAATGGAACGCGAGATTTTATCAAGGTTGAAAGAAAAAACAGGATTACAGTTGATTGATCATCAATTAAGAATCGAATTAACCTGGAATGAGGATGAAAAACAGCTAGATGTGGATATTGAAACTGAGGTTGAGTTTCCACCTATTGATCAGGAAATTCTAAATCAGGTTTTAACAGATGTCTTAAAAGAAGTGGTAACGGATTATGAGGACCAATTAAGGGCAATTCTGAAAGATTTAAAAACTCTATAAGAAAATACCGTGAGAGGTGAAGACAGATGGGACAAATCCAGATGTGGAGAACGATACCTCTACATCAAATAATTTATCGTTTGATAGAATTAAATAAGGGACCAATGTTGGAAAAAGATTTGATTAGAAAAGTTGAATCAGTTGTTGACAGTCTAGATATGCGAGATTTTTATCGTTCATTATTAGAACTTGAAATTCGTGGAAAAATCCACGTGAAAGAAATTAAAAAAGGACAACGGCTCATCACGTTCGTTAAAGAAGAAGAAACCTTCCTCGCTGTTACCGAGGATTAGCAGCATTCAACACGTTCTCCTCTATTATTTATATGGATTTTGCATTGAATTTTTTGTGTTTTCATTTTCTAATTTGTTTTTCTGGGTCAAGCATTCCAACGAGATTTAAAATCTTGCAGGCGTTGCAATATTTACCGTTTGCTGGTTCGCCACACGTGGTGCAAGTGGATAATGATTCGGCTAGTGGAGGCTCATTTTCAACTAATTCAGGTGGTCCTTCTGAATCCCGAGTTTTTATCATGGAAATTTGTAAAATTCTGTCATGAAATCGAACAATTCCATGCATCGTGCCAGGATGTTCGTGTTCAAGATCATTCAAAAAATTTCTTACCTTATTTCTAAAGGCGCGAGGAGCATAGATGCATGGTGTTTGATGATAATTAATTCCCAAGAGCGTGGCATGTAATACGATTTCTGGCTCACTCACGTAAACTAGTGGCTTAATTCTTGGAATGAATCCTTTTTTTGCAAGTGGTTGTCCTTCAACTGTTCTATGGTATCTTAGAAAACGCCGATCGTCTCCTCTAAGCATGTTCATGAGTATTGTTTGGGCTTCATCGTCGAGGTTGTGTCCGACCGCGAGTTTTGATGCGCCAATGCGTCGTGCGAGAACATTTAGGGCTGTGCGACGAAGTGGTCCGCAGAATCCACATGGAGCTAGTGAAATACCAGTTTCGCGAGCCTTTATGATGATTTCATCGAGAGAATGGCCAAATAATTCTTTGTATGAAGTGATGATGTGTGGAATTTCCCATTTTTCTGCCATTTCCTTTGCACATTCGATGCTTTCCTCACGATAGCCAGCAATTCCTTCATCGATGGTGATTGCCGTGAGTTGTGCTCCTTTTATTTTTGGGATGATCCGTCTGAGCATATCTAGGAGCACTAGTGAGTCTTTTCCTCCTGAAACTCCCACAGCAACGTGATCACCTTGTTTTATCATCTTGTATTTCCGTAATACCTTGCGGACTCTACTTTCAATTAGCAAGGGGAAACAATCTTTACAGTACGGTCTCCGCGACACTGGTTCCAAGTAAAAAGGGTTGTGTTTGCAACATTCACGCGCTGTCGAGTTCACTATAATGCCCTACCTGAAACCTTGATTTATTCTGTGTTGCTGTTGATGGCCTCGCCTCTTGAATTGAAGAATGAAAAATAGAAAACTAGGGGGTGGTAGAGGTGTGGATGGATCAAGTGGATTATTATTTCCTCTTTTCATGCAAAGAATGGCGCTGGAGGCTCTTCAACTGGTGCCAAAAATTGTTTTCTAAATTTCTTGGAGATTTCTTCATACCAGCGTATTTGGTCTTTAGTGATGCTTGGCATTACAGTCGTCAAGGCTTCTTCAAAGTGTCTCCATTCGACTTTCGTGGCTTTGATGTTTTCTCTCAGCGCCATCATTGCTGCTTCACGACATAATCCTTCAATATCAGCGCCCACGTATGTTTCTGTTAGTTCGGCTAGTTTATCTAGGTCAACATCCTCGGCAAGGGGCATGTCACGCGTGTGAACTTCTAAGATTTTTCTCCTTCCTTCAATGTCTGGAGGTGCCACGTAAATTATCCTATCAAATCGGCCTTGTCTTAACAAAGCAGGATCAATGATATCGGGTCTGTTTGTGGCAGCAATGATGACCACGTCGCGTAATGGTTCGATGCCATCCATCTCAGTTAATAGTTGAGAGATGACTCGTTCGTTTACGTTCGTGGTGCTACCTGCTGATCTACGTGAGGCCATTGCATCTAGTTCATCGAAAAAGATGATTGATGGTGCAGCCATTCGTGCTTTTCGAAATACTTCTCTGATGGCTTTTTCGGATTCACCGACCCACTTGCTGATGAGCTCAGGACCCTTCACGCTAATGAAGTTAACTCCACTCTCCGAGGCAAGAGCTTTTGCAAGTAAGGTCTTTCCACTACCAGGGGGGCCAAATAGGAGAACAGCTTTCGGTGGTTTGATACCTAACCGTGCAAAGGCGTCTTTGTGCTGCAATGGCCATTCAACGACTTCTCTTAGTTCTCTTTTTGCATCTTCTAACCCGCCAATATCTTCCCATTTGACGTTGGGAATTTCAATGAAAACTTCTCTAATTGCGGATGGTTGAATTTCCTTGAGAGCTTCTTCGAAATGTCTTTGTTCCACTCTCAAGCTATCTAATATTTCTGGAGGAATTTTATCGAGGTCTCTAATCTTGGGAATGATTTCTCTCAGTGCTTTCATGGCTGCTTCTCGGGCCAATGAAGCAAGATCTGCACCAACGAATCCGTGAGTCAACCTCGCCAATTCTTCGAGATCGACATCTTCGATTCCTGGCATCTTGTTCGTGTGTATTTGGAGGATTTGGAGTCGCCCTTTTTGGTCTGGAACACCAATTTCAATTTCTCTATCAAATCGTCCAGGTCTTCTTAGTGCGGGATCAATGGCATTTGGGCGGTTAGTCGCACCAATGACGATAATTTCGCCACGGCTTTCAAGTCCGTCCATTAATGCCAAGATTTGAGCTACTACTCGTCGTTCTACCTCCCCAGTTACTTCTTCCCGTTTGGGAGCAATGGCATCTAGCTCGTCAATGAACACGATGCTTGGTGCATTTTCTTCGGCCTCCTTGAAAATTTCCCTCAATCTTGCCTCTGACTCCCCGTAAAACTTGCTCATTATTTCGGGACCTTGGATGGGGATGAAATGTGCCTCTGATTCATTGGCAACAGCCCTGGCAATTAAGGTCTTTCCAGTTCCAGGAGGTCCGTATAGTAAGACACCTTTTGGTGGATCGATGCCTAATTTTTTAAATAACTCGGGATGCTT
>JAJRXH010000260.1 GCA_024276395.1 archaeon | reverse complement strand
CACTAAGAACTTGTTTTGCATTGATGGAACGGGAAAACCATAAATTTCATACAATTTTTTAGAGCATCGTGTTTTCGGTGTTAGGATTACCACTGTTAGGACAGAATTTGTCCGAGATTTGGAGTGGAGCGCTGCATTGGAAGCCGGTCATGCCAGAGGGCGTGGGTTCTGGCATTAACATCGTGGTCGTGTCCAGTGTTGATGGAGGTGGTACGGTGGTAGGTAAGGACGCCAAGAATCGTGCTTTTGATGCTCGCACTTTCTTGACCTTTCTTGATGATTTGACAATTTGACAAAAACCTAATACAAGATGAAAAGGCGGATAACCACAGGTATGTCAATGAATGCTAAGAGAAAGGCTACAGGAATTAGTACAAATGGTAATATCGTCCCCAAAAAATCCAGAAAAAGATGATAATATGGTCGATAAGAGTGAAATTCCTAAAAAAACGAAAGATGCAGAAAAACAGGCAAAAAAATAATAAGATCATTTCACGAGAGAGTAGTCTCTCTCTGCCTTGTACAATAGTATTTGGTGTATGAATCACGTGATTCGAGTAATGCTCATAAAAATCGTCTTTACGGAATGAGTCGTAATGTTTCCTTCGATGCCTGCGTGGGGCGTTGAGACAGATGGGGCGTGAACATCGTTCGCATTTTGTACCGTGGCCACATCTGGATAGTAAAAACTGGGCACGGTACGAGTCATTCTGAACATCTGGACATCATTTATTCATCAATTTACATCCATCTTTAAGCATTGATTTTTTGGAAGGAAAAATGAGGTAGTCTATAACATTTTGGAGCAGAAATGACGTTTCTGAATGATTGATTGTATGGATTTACAGCATATTATGTTTCTTTTAGTGATAAGGCGCTAGCAACGATGGTAACGAGCAAGAAACCGATTAGATAAAGAAAGCTCGCGGATAATAGGTCAGTGGGCTTTTGTTCAATGACAACCGCTTGGATGATTCGAATGCCATGGGTGAGAGGAATTAATTCGCTTAACCATCTGAAATAGTCTGGAATGGCTTCAATGGGAATGATGATTCCAGTCAAGAGGATGGCTGGGAAGAGGATGAGGGGGAAGAACTGGATAGCCTGTAACTCGTTTTTTGCATAGGTGGAGAGAAACATTCCAATGGCTAGGGCCGTGAGTGCGAGAATGATGGCCGCAAGGAATAAGGATGGGAGTTGAGGCCCGAAATCAACATTAAAGAGAAGCATCGACACGATAATGATGACCGTTGTTTGAAGCATTGCCACCACTGAGAATGGAATCATGTACCCAATGATTACTTGTGCCTTGTTGAAAGGAGATTGTAAGAGTAGGTTTAATGTCCCAGATCGTTTTTCTTCGATGATGTTGACTAACGCTAGTAATAGAGAGAAAACGAACGCACCTAGGGCAATGACCATTGGCGCAAAAAACTCCAGTTGTGTAAGTCCTTCACCATATCCGTATTCGACGTTTACTTGGAACGATGATTGAAGCTCGCCTAAAGCGGATTGAAAAGCCTCACTTATGGCTTGCATCACGATGGATCCAATTCGTGGATTGGAATTATCAAGATAAATGGTCAAGTTTTCTGGAGTGGTACCTGCAGCAAGGAAAGACTCAATGATGTCTGCAGAAAAATTCTTTGGGATGAGGACAACAGCCACGATCTCCTTGTCGAGGACTTTTTGCTTGGCTTCTTCAAACGAAAGTAAACTTGCATTCTTCTTGGTAATTAGCGTGGTAATGGAAACCCTATCATCCTCAAGAAGGTTGCTTGTTACTCTTGTTCCGATGTCCAATTCAATTGTACGGAAAAATATTGTTTTAGAAGCAGGTTCATCTAGATTCATGATAATGATTGGTACATGCTTGATTTCCCCAGCAAAACCATAACCAAAAATGAACACGTAGAATAATGGACCTAACAAGATGAGACCTAATGTTCTTTTATCACGTGCTAGTCGCTTGCTGACTTGCCAAGCTACCGCTTGGGCGAGAGTGAATTTTCTTGCCAGTTTAATCATGATTTTCCCCTCCTTGGATGGATTGTAATGCTTTGATAAACGCTTGTTCCATGTTATCCTCGACGTGTGATTTCTTTAGTCCTTGGGGCGTGTCAATGACTAAGATTTTACCATCTTGCATCAAGCACACTCGGTCAGCTTCTTCTGCTTCTTGGAGATAGTGGGTGGTCAAAAGCACGGTGACCTCCTTTTTTTTCTGAAGATCATGAAAATATTCCCAGAATTCCACTCGTAATAAAGGATCCAGTCCAACGGTGGGTTCATCTAGGATCAAGAAATTTGGCTCGTGAATTACTGCTGCAGCTAGAGCGGTGCGTTGTTGAATTCCTCCAGAGCAGTGCATGACGAGTTTGTTTTCATGATCTGTTAGTTCTAATTGTTCAATGAGTTCTTGCATCCTTTCCTTCAAGTAACGCTTTTCCATGCCCTTAATTTTTCCAAAAAACCACAAATTTTCTCTTACAGTTAGACTTTCATAAAGTGCACGTTCTTGTGGGAGATATCCTAACTTTTGAAGAATTTTTCCACGTTCTTTTGGAATGGAAGCGTCAAGGACTAAAATTTTTCCGTGATCGGGTTTTAACATCCCTAGAATGAGTTTAATCAGTGTCGTTTTTCCAGCTCCATTAGGGCCTACAAGGGCAAAAATCTCTCCATGATGTATTGAAAGGGTTACATCATTCACGGCTACTGTTCTACCAAATGATTTTTTTACGGATTTGACGGAACAAGCTTCATCGAATTTTTCCATTTATCTCATCTACCATGGCTTTATTCACGCATGATTTGAATAAGAAGAACATTTCCCCATCTTAAAGAGAAAGAAAAGCATTCTGTAGATCACCTAGTACTGTTTGCATTTCAGGTGCTTTTTCCCTAAAAAACCATTAAAAATATTTTGTAATGGGCATTTTTTAATCTTTTGTCCGAGAATTTACAGCACTTTCTTTTTTTTGAATGCCCTCATTTTTTTGGCCCTGAATGGAGGTTGCTGAATGAAAAACCAAAAAATTCTATAATATCGAGAGCTTCTTGAAATGAATAATTCAACGAAATGAATAATTCAACGATTTGAAGATAATATACTTACTCTTACTAGTTTTCATGTTCTTACCTTGTTATTGCGCAGACGGTGAAACTCTTTTAAATCGATGAGTGGTGTGTTACTTGGAATGTTGCTTGACATGTTTGAGCTCATCTCTCTTGGTCCCATTCCTCATTTCATCCTTTCACTGATATTCATTGCTGTTGCTTGGTACTTCTATGTGACTTGGCTTGACACTGGAAGAAACGATGCTTTTCTCCTCGGAATATCAGTCATCTCAGGTTTGATATCAGTCACGTTCTTGGTCTCGGCCTTTTGGCATCTTCTTGAATACATTGACCTTCCCTTCAAGCGGATCAAGAAAGATGCCAGCGGCAAGTTGACGCAATGTCGTGTGTGCTACCAGTACAAGCCCATCAAAAAGGGGAATGTTTGCAGTGATTGCCTTCCTACCGTCATTGATAACATGTAATTACTGATGTTTATTTGTCAAATTAGTGTTTGTCTTTCTTCAATCGCGTGTTGCACGTTATCAAAAGATATAAATTGAATTCCCTTTAGGGCTGAATTTTTGTTGAGGTGTCAGAAAAATGTCTCAAAACGCATGGATGCTACCTAAATATAAGATTAAACAGAAAGTTTTTACTATAGGTGAAAAATATGCCATCACGAACCCGGAAACCGATGAGGTTCTCTTTTACGTGAAACGTGACCGCATTGGCCTCAAGACACATCTTCACGTCTTTGCTGGTTCTGATGACAAGGCACCAAAAGTGCTTCACATCGAAGATCTCGCGTGGTGGGATGCATTTGGTCACTTTCGCGTGATTGATGTTCAGAAAAATGAAGTTATTGGTGAACTCAAGAGAAATTGGCTCAAAAGTTGGATAATTCTTCGAGAGTGGGCCATCTTAGATCCCAATGGTAACAAGATTGGCGTGGTGAAAGCTGATAGCATTCTAAAAAGCATCATGAGAAGGTTTTTCTTCCCTTGGCGACTTAGTTTTGATATTTACGTTGGTGACCAGTTAGTGGGCAAGCACATTCGTAAGTGGGGATTACGAGATCATTACATTCTTGATTTGAGCATGGATACCCAACATCTTCTAGATCGACGACTTGCAATAGCGATTGCTGTGATTCTTGACAGTGCAGAAAACCGGTAAAGTGCGTGATGAAGACCCCAGTTCTTTTTCCATTTTTTTGTTTATGGTCAGTCATTCCTTATCATTTTTTGCTAACTTTTCATTAGCATAATGAAGATTCTGGTGCTTTTTCTGTAGGTGTTTCTTTTTTTCTTTGCTCTGACTCAGAACTTCTTCACTTGAGAATAATGTCGCTTGTTAATGATGCGTGTTAGATGTCTTTTTTGCTCATTCACATGTCAAATGACTTTTTTTAGTT
>JAJRXH010000259.1 GCA_024276395.1 archaeon | reverse complement strand
GGTAATCCCACGAGGACTCGTTTTTTATCCTCGCAACGCACGGAACGACAGCAGCATCACGGATGACGCGATGCCGATGCTTGAAAGCCACGCATCACCGACGTGATGACGTGATCGACAACACAGAAGAGAAAAAAGAAAAAATAACTTATTTGTACAAATGGCAATATCATCACGAACACACACGTGAGAAATCTAGAAAAATTCCCTAAAATTGGAAACAATGATCTCCGTATAACGATCCTGGTCTTTTGAATCAACATTAGTACCGATTTCATTCACGGTGTTCAAGAAGGCTTTATCTAGGGCACTAGTACTCATCAGGGTTTGCAAGGTAAAGATGACATCACCTACTCGGGAAATGTAAAATAGCATGTGATGTGACTCTAACTTCAAAGAAGTGCCAGCTTTCAAGTAATCTCCAGAAAATCCACTCAATGCCGCCAAGAAGGCAGATACGAGCAAGGCATCATTATGTTCTTCATTCTCCGTCTCCGCAGCAATCACGTTGCGGGTAGTAAAATGAAATCCATAAATGAGAAATCCATTGGTTGCATCAATGATCAAAAATCTTTGAATTCCAGGCTTGCTGGCAAAAATGACAATGAGAGGAATGGCGATGAACATTACCGTGATTAAGCTCTGGATTACTAGGAACACTGAGTTTTCTACAGTTAAACCTTCAAACAAGGCAAACAACGATAGAGAAATCACCAGAAAGATCACTAAAAGATTTTCCGACTTACTAATTTGAAACTTTCTTTTTTGTTGCTCTTTGGTAAGATGCAAGTGTGATACTATGAGTACAACAGTGGCTAACATTGGAATGAGAAAGTTAGCTAAAAACTGAAGGGGAGTAGACATCAATGGACCTAGTTCAAGAAATGTATCATTTTCAATGTATTCTATCACGGTTTCGGGAAAGAATAAGGCTATCGACCCAAGAATGACAATGCCAAAAAAACCTGCGAGTTTCCCACCCTCTGATGGGATGACCCCAGTGAATTCGACAACAGTAATGAATAAAGCCATTGACGCAAGAATTCCCAATAAAACCTCTAGTCTTTCAACAAAAAAAGGGACAGAAGTTACACTAGCAATGTAATATTCAACGATTTCCTCTAAGCCGTGGAATATCGGAAATGCTGCCCAAAACCAAATATTTCTTGTCGATTTTCTCAATCCAAGAATTAAAATGATCACGCCAGCAACAAGCATCACGGTTCCAATGATCAAAAACTCTTCGTGCATTTTTCACCACATTTAACTAATTATTTTTGTTTTTCATGCTTGATTCTGTCACCTAACCTTATGACAAAAGAATTTGAAAAGATTTATGCCGATTACATTTCATTTATCGATGATTTCCTCTGCCAACTTATAATGACGAAGGAATTCTTATCTTAAAAAAATAGGAAAAAGTTGGAAATAATGCATAATGGAAAAAAACGAGGATGAGGGGTGTAAAGACCCCCACCATACTTTTTTTCCGACTTTCTTTTCTAATCACCAATTCCAACATGAAGGAACAAGAAAAATATTGCCAATGCAGTTAGAATCCATTGACTATGTAACCATCGGATGACCTTACGTGTTTCTTTCTTGTCCCAGAAAGGTTTGAGTTTTACCCACATCAAAAGGCCCGATATGGATAACACTATTAAAATCGTAAGGGCAATAATCCCACTGTAGGCTTGACCCCAACTCTCTAATTCAACAGTTAAACCATGAAGCAATCCAAATGAAACAACACCAGCGTTTGTAATCACATGCAAGTAAAATAACGGCTTTTTAGACATTCTATATAGTTCTTGTATTTGTTTTTTCATATCAGTAAAATCAGGATCAGGTAAATATTTTCGACTAAAGATGACTCCTCGTCTTACAAATGGAAAAGCAAATGATATGATGAGAAATGTCAATGCAACACTGCCGAGACCTTCACCTCCTTCACCACCT
>JAJRXH010000258.1 GCA_024276395.1 archaeon | reverse complement strand
GTGCAAAAGTCAAGGAATCTGCACCTAAGTAGACACTTTCGGAGCTTGTCTTTTTTCTGAGTGGGACTAGTAGGAGATTAACGGGTGTTGATGGGCAAGAGATGAATGGTCGAGGTTACCATTTTCTCATTCTCATTCTCATTCTCATTCATTATCAGAAACTTGGTTTTCAGTAGTTGGTCAAAAATTTCTTGCGAAATAATTTCTTGTAAGGTTTCTTTTTGAATGTCTTGGCCATGTAGAAAAAGATCCAAGAAAATTTGAGTTTTCCAGTTGCACGAGGTAAGTGGCTTGCGATTAAAAGGTATGATTCCCCCTCCGAGTCTCAATTGCTGCCAATATGCCGTGGAAAATTCTAATTGGCACGCAACCTTTTTGAGTGTTTTCAATGCGTTAACGAGCTGTGCATTCAAGAGACAACACCCGCGACTTGCATCTGCTATCGATATATCCATTAACAACACTTGCTTAAGAGGTGGATCTAAATTTCGTTTGAGGGATTAACATGCAAGAAGGTCAGCCATTTATAGGAATCGAGACCGTTTGTGGATGCAGATCTTGTAAAAACCCCGTAAAATTAAATTATTCTGAAAGATTGCTATATTTTTGCGTTGAAAAATGTAAAGAGGAATTTTTGGAAGCCAAAGATAAGGAAAAGTGGTTAATGAATCATCGTTGATTTTCTAAGATATCTGAATGTTGATGCTGAAGTTCTCATTTCTGATATTGAAAGGAAAATATAACTAGTTATTGCTTGAAGGGAGATATGGACAGGAGTAGAATTTATCCATGGTGATGATAACACGCTCCATTTACTCTTTTTACATTATTCACCAGGATGCGGCGCTTCTGTCTACTCTCGAGGGATTACGGGGAGGGAGAATTTACATTGCCAAAAAGTCTGGTATCTAGCCCACGATGATGGAATATAGGAGTTGAATGAGTCTTGAGTTCACGATATCCTGGGTTATTTCTTCGATGAAGTAGTCATCCATTAATTTTTCGAAAAATTCTTCCCAGAGAGACGTGTTGTCAAAAATCCAAGAATGATTGTACCGTGAAATTACCAAGAACCCCACGTATGGATGTCCTTCAAAGCGATAATCATAATCATCTTCATTTTTAGTTCTTCCTAATCCAGCAATGTAGAAAATGACCCCTTGAAATGGCTCCTGAATTTTCATCTTGATGGAAGGTTTCGTAAGATGATCTCCAAAGGTCATTAATGACATTGATTTGATTCCCATCTCGATGAGAAATTCCATCCGGTCCTTGTTAGGTAAATCAGCGATGTTATTGATATTAGCTAATAGAGGTTCTGGTCCTAGGTGGCCAAACACGTACAAGACCCACCCGAGGTTGGGGTTACTTGAAAGGAGGGCTTGTTTTAGCCTCAGGAATGAGGTGAAGGGAATGGGTTTTTTTTCGTCGATGTGTAACGCTAATAAAGTGATGGAGAGTATGGTCAAGATCATGATAACTTGTAGAAGAAGAATGAAGGGAGCATATCGTGTTATCAAGCTCATGCCGAAGAGTACGAACACTGAACTGTAACATCCTTCCGATGAAAGAAGGAAACAAGTGGTTTTGTTAAATTCAGTATTTTTTACCAAATCAAGGAATTTTTTAGCATTGAATGTTGTTGCTCCAAGTAATAAGATTCCTCCCGTTGTGATTACCAGTCCCATGATGATTTCCTTGAGAGTAGTTGGGTAGTCATCACCAGTTAATAGCATCAAGTAGAAAGGTTTTGCACCTCCAATGATTCGGGCGATTCCTAGCCCTAGGAAAATTCCCATCACGAGTGCCATCGTGATGATTGGTGCTATTGTTTTCTTGTAGTTTTTTGGATAAAAGATGGATGATGCCACGAGAAAGAGGAGACTACAGGTCCAAAAAAAACTTAACATTATCGTGATGATATTGTAATGAACGTGCGTTAGCACGAGCAATTCTAGATAAAGAATGGTCAAGCCAATCCCTAATTCAGCGGACATCATGCCAATGATGAATGATAACTCGCGAAATTTTCGATGGTACTTCAATCTCAGCACGAAACGGTAGAAGACTATCCCCGTGCTAATAACAACGGCTCCTAATTTCATTAAGGATATGACAACGGAATCCATTTTTCCTCGCTTATGTTGTTATGGTATGCCAATCTATCTTAGATGGCCACTTGCAGATTAGGGGAAGGGAATGATTTCCTAAGTTGAGTCCATCTCGTAGGGATGCTCTATTTTTTGAGTTTTATAAACGTGCGTATTACGATGCAGCGTTTTTTGGGCCCTTATAAAGGAAACTCCTCACGACATCTCAGAGATAGAGATAGAGTAGCCCGAAAGTGAAGATCATGAGGAAGGTTGTTAGGAGGTAATGATAATGAACGTGGACATTAAACTTCATCTAATTCGAGTGGAATTAACAGAATTGATGGGCTCTGAGAGGATTAATGAGTTGATACCACGATTGACAAGCATTTTCTCGACGAGATCACGAGAAAAAATAAGAACTCATCTCGAGGCGCTCGTGCTAGAAGTGGTTGAACAAGTTTTGGAGAGTTCAATGTTTGCAATCATTCGGGTCAAGAAAAAAGAATCAATTAAAGGAAATGAAACGGAACAATTACTATTTCCAGCATTGCTAGGCGTGATAAATGAAGATCACTTGGTTGCACTGTCCCTAATAGGTGTAAAGTTTCCTTCTTCCAATTTAATGGGGATTACTGAGAGGTTAGGGATACCAAGAGACTTATTTCATCCAGATTCTGAAATTCTTGCTGGAAGCGATCTGCTTTTTGAAGATGAATTTGACATCGTTGTTAATGCCTCACGTTTTGAGCCTGAACCTCTTGAGCAGGTTGACATCTTGACATGCAAGGTCGATTACGAAGAAAACATGCCTGAAATTTCCCTCTTTTTGCAGAATGATCTTCACTTTCAAGAAGATGAAGAACATCCATGGCAATTGATGCCATTACCCATTGAGTTCATCGTCCCGCGTGATCGACAACTGACGTTTAGATTATTTGATGTTGTCGTGACCCAAACCCGTGAAAAAATGCTCATTTCAAGAAAATACTTGTTGGCAAGTGATCTTCTCCGGGTTGGCATCCATCACGACGTGTCTTCGAATGTTCCCATCGTGTTGTCATTGCTTGATGAAGAGAGTGAACATCACTCATCACATCTTCAATTCATCCTTCATTCAACAAGGGAACCCTCATTGTTGGCTTCTTGGAAGTAAGTTGAAAGCCATTTGTGGTAATTTATCTCGTGTTGACGACATTTCCTCTCACGCTGACTTTAAGGAAGAACGAATTCCATCTGCCGAAATCCGTCATCAATTTGAGGAGGAGGGTGATTTTCTATTTTTTCTTTTGCATGTTGACTGTCGATTTGGTTAAATTTCAACTTGGTAACAGCTTTGTAACTTTTGTTTCGTTCTCGTGTTACCTTGAACAATGAAGGTAGGGAAAAATAGGGAAAAATGATGACTTGTCTTTTTGCATACCTTCGTGCTTTTCACAGGCGTTTTAAGGCTTCACGAATTCGTTGTCCTTCCGTGACTCCTCC
>JAJRXH010000257.1 GCA_024276395.1 archaeon | reverse complement strand
GATACATCGTTTTGGATTAAAAAGAGAGGAAATTATTCTCATCTAAAGATGAAACTTTGATTTAAGCGACATCCGATGAGAAATCATGCCAGTCCTCTAATTAACTGTCATCCCTCAATGCCTTAGCATTGAATGATTAGAAGTCTGGCACGCTTATTTCCAGCTTGTTTGCAATTTCTACTATGACGTCAGCTGGAATTCCCGATAAGAGATACGATTTTAAATGATTGGCCAGACATTCCTTAACAGTAAAATCTTTTGAGTCGGCTAAATATCGTGAAAGCATCATTCCTTTTGATAAGAGGGAAGAGTCATTGCGGATGTTCTTTAAGATGAAAGGAATTGCCTTTACCAAATCTACTTTCAATTCAGTACTTGCTGATTCCATGGGGAATTTTTGAATGAATTTGCTAAGTATTTGAAAAACAGTTCTATTAATTTCTTTTACGCGGTCATCCTTGCTAGACTCAGGTGCCATGATCGTAAAAAATAGGGTATATTCATTCCACAAGGTGACAAGTACAAAATCATTACTGCTTGTCTTCGTTTTTGCTTGTTCTTCGTGCTCTAGACTAGGAACTGGTGCGACATATAAGTATGGTTCTTGCACGTGGAATAGCCCTATTATTTGTTCAGCAATGTTACTTAGAGTGGCGATTCTTGCGGCATCTTCATTGATTTGATTTGATCCAATCGTATCTTTAGATGCTAATAATAGTCCGTCTACAGTAGCAATAACCCAATCCGTGATGTTAGGAATTCGATCCAGGATTTCTCCTAAATACAACACGGTCTGTGGTACATTCTGGCTCATGTTTGTCTCATCTTCCGTCGTTATCTTTTCAACATACGTAAGATGGATGATCTTTTATAACTTCAGCTGAGATGAAAATGGCTAAATTACGAATAATTACAAGAATATTACGCGAAATTTCGGTTTTTGTTGATAAAATCGGGATTTGTGTCGTTTGATTGGATTTTTCCGTTTTAATTTTAGCTTCTCATTCTCGTGCATTGCAGTGATGAATGCTATCACGGTGTAAGTGTAGGTGTTGTCTGTGTGAAAAATTTCGCGAGAGTTTGCTCCAACTCATCCCTTTGAATAGAAAACTTTAAAAAGGAGTAATTCCTTATGGCACTTGAAGATCCGAGGTCGTGCAATCATCGAGTCCACTAAAGATCTTCATGAAATGGAGATATCATATATTTAGCTTAGTTTCGCACGAATCTCGGATCAAAGTCGATAAAAAAAATTAATCTAAGGCAGGTGCAGAAACAATGGCTAAGAAAGAAGGATTTGCCCGAGCAAGAATTGAAAGATTAATTAAAGACGCAGGTGCCGAGCGCGTGAGTGCTGCTGCCATTGACAAGCTCAATGAGATCCTCGTGGACAAGGGGACAGCGATTGCCAAGCGTGCCATTGCGATTGCCAAGCATTCTGGTCGTCGCACCGTCAAGGACTCTGATGTCAAGCTCGCAGCTGAAACCGTGCTTCAATAAGGAATGGAATTAGAGTGAAAACATTTAATTTTTAATGAATTAATGTAAAATTTCGTTCTTTTTTTCTTTTTTCTTGATTGAAGTATGTTTCGCTGACATCTTGTTCATTTCTTTTTTCACCCATTTGGAGAAAGTCTCCATTTGTTCTTGAGAAGGATTCATCATGGATCTTGTTCGTTTAGTCGTCTCGTAGTTAAGAAACATCTGCTTCTAGATGAGTACGATTTCCTTCAAGATATAAAGGACGCAAAGATATTTGAGTGAATCGTTCTTGAAGCTGCATAGGAGAGGTAAGGTATTTGTTAGGGGATTTTCTCGATGAGTGAAATGTTGCCCGATGAGCTCGAAATGTATCTAGATGCCATGAAAGAATTTCCTACGCCGTTTGAACGGTATGTAAGTCGGGGAGATACGCCTGATTATTTCGATGTTCCTGAGCCTAGATTAGAAGCGGAACGGAGCATTGATCGAGCATTGAGGGCAAGCCTTCATGATGGAACATCGCGCTTCGTTCCGGTAATTGGTGCAGCTGGAAGTGGGAAGACGCATCTTTATTGGGTACTTAAGGATAAAGAAGAACAAGAAGATCCTAATCCTCGATGGCATGCCATTTACGTTCCTAGTCCTCCAGCACCCGTTCGGATTCTCTTGCACGTGTGGACAGCAATTCTCGATGAAATCGGAGAGAAAATGCTTCGAGAAGTTTCTACTTACTTGCTCACTGAATTTGGAAAGAAAAAAGGTCTTTTTCAGAGAATTGATCCAAATGAAACAATTAGGGTTGCTTCAAGAGAATTTCCAGGGATTGGAGCGGACATAGTGAAAGCCTTGGTATATTTGGGTTTTCACTATCTAGAAACTGGAAAAAAAGAGTATCGAGAAGTGGGTCAGCTAGCTGAACGGTGGTTGCTAGGTGAAAGTCTCACAGAAGAGCAGATGGCAAAGTTAGGTGTTCAGACAATCATTGAAGATGATGATATGGTTCTTAGCTCTATGAAAATACTTCTTCAGTTATATGATAAAGCGCTCGTCCTATACTTTGACGAGTTGGAGATTCCATATCGCACGCATGGGGCTGAAGCAGAATTAGCCTTCTTGGAAACATTGAAAAGACTCTATAATGAACTACCTAAGACAATAATTGTTACCGCTTGCTTGAGTGACATTTGGTCGCGAGTTTACGAGAGTTTGGATCCAGCTCTCAGAAGCAGAATGGAGGAAGTCGTGGAATTAAAGCCGTTTACTTTGGAAAATCTTCTCATACTTTATGAAGAGGCCATGACTTATTATTGGGAGCAAGTCGTTAATATCGAGTCTCCTCAAAACCCATTGTTTCCAATGAAGAAAGAGTATTTTGAATTCATTCACGTGAAGACTAAAGGAAATCCACGAGAAAGCATCAAGTTGATACGAACCTTCTTGGACTTGATTCTAACACATGGACTACAAGTTGATGCCATTGGATTGTTCACGAAAAAGACAGTTCCTTCACCGAAGCCAATGGTTATCAGGCCCAAAAAAGAGGAGCTGCCAGTAATTCGGGCCACTGGAGAGAAAGTTACTGCCAGTTCAATGGGAGCCACATCTGCTCAAGCTCAGGATGTTGGTGAGAGCATCAGTTCAATTGAAGAGAACATGACCATTCAAGTTAATCCGCCTTCCGTCGCAAGTGGTGCCATCAACTCAATCTTAGTGGCTGCTGACGAATTGGCTAAACCCATACAAGCGACCATAGATTACTCGTTCAAAGTTGGTAGTTCAGAAAAGAAAATTTCAGCATTATTAATACTGGAAAATGGAGAAAAAATAGCATTAGATGTTCCTTCAGTCAAGAATTTTGATAGAAAAGGCGGAGTTGCTGCTTATTATTCATTGAAACGATTGGATGATGCAATTAGGAATGGTATTGCCGACCGTGCCATTCTCATCATCCCCAAGGGAACTAGTGGGACGAAGTTCACGAAATTAGTTTCTGACCTGGGCGATAAGCTCACAATCTATGAGATAAGCGACGAGATCGGTCGTGCACTCATTATTGGGGGAATCACGAAGTCTTTGTCCCCCATAGGAAGGAAAATTGCTCACGATGTATTACCAGAATTTCCAGAAGAACCGCCTCAAGTCCCATCCGAATCACATTCAGAAGAGACCGAGACAACTGAAAATTCTAGCAGCTAAATAGTGAGGGAAGATTCGAAATGGTATTTAAGCATACCATCCCAGTACGCCTCCTGAGGCAAGTTGAATCAGAAAATCCAGATGAAAGGCTTCAAGCACTGAAAGAAATCATTCGAAGAAGAGTTCGGCGTTCAGATATAGAACCCATTCTCAATAATTTAGCAAAGGATCACGATGATAGAATAAGAAAAGAAGTGTTAGAAGCTTCTGTTAAGTTTTTAGGTGAGGATGCGTTACCTCAATTGTTGGATGCCCTTAGAGATCAGTCTTCGAGCGTGAGAAAAACTGCGGTCATTCTTCTTCGCTCATTAAATTATCGTTCAATCCATGATCGGATAGAACCTTTACTTGCAGATCCCGATTTAGAGGTGAAGCTTGAAGCATTAAGGACGATCGTCCATTTGAGGGACTTAGCTGCACTGGAAACACTCATTGACATTCTTAAGGAGACTCACGATCCTAAAATTATGGATACTGCGGTTGAACAGTTGAAATCTTTGATAAAAAGTAACGTGAATCATTTCTTTCAATTTTGGTATCTTCATCCTAATGAAATGAAGACTTTCTTGCAAAAAAAAGAGATATCAGTCCCTCTTTTTGATGCTCTTGGTGACGAATTAATTAAATCTGCAAAAACACTTTTAGAAAATCATTCTGTTCTGGTTAGAACTATCAAGGAACAGTTAGAGGAAATTATTCCAGATCATTCATTTACTCGTGGTCTTGGGGAGGTTGTTGATGCACATCTTTTGGAGCAAAGGCAAACTCTGCAACGATATGGGATTAGCATTCGTCCTCAATTGATAGAAGGGTTTCCAGGATCAGAAGAACAAATCATTATCGAATGTTTCGGTCTCCTCATTAAAAATTTGAGATTAGATCCAGATTCGGTTTTGTCGATAAAAGATGAACTCATTTTTCCAGTAAAAGATCGATTGTCTTTCACGTGTCAAATCGTGGAGAAAAGTTTACAACCTAGTGAACATGATGTTGCTCTCCTTGTGGATGTGGAGACCACGAAGAAAGAAAACTTTATCTTGACCCTAAAGATACCAGTGAAGAATCACGGTCTAATTGGTCTTGATGATTATGCAAAAAAAGTACTAAAATATTTGAGAAGGAACCCCAAGCCAACGTTTGAAGATTTGCTCATCTCATTGGAAATCCCTAGCATGCTACTCTCACCCATTTTTACTTACCTTAATCACCAAGTTGATCTTGATATTGGAAATCTTGTTTTGAAAGAATACTTGTACCACGACGAGATCTCTCGAAGGTTGCTGAAGCTTAAGCCTAATGCAAGAGAATTTTCTCTTTTAGACTTGCCAGAAGTTGAAGATGATAGGATACAGATTACCATAGCTGATTTCAAGAAATCACTGCAATTTTTAGGGATGTTTACCAAAGCAGAGCATCGGGATCTTGTTGATGTGCTTGCAGAAGGTTCAACTCATCTGGAACAATTGTCTAGATATTCAATGAGATTGTACATGCTCTTGGAGTTTGGTAAGAAGAAAAAAAAGGTTGATGAGGTTGCTCGAGAACTTGGCGTTGGACCATGGACGACATTAAGAATTTGGAAGTATTTTGATGAACTTCGGGACGAGCACGTGACTTTTGAGGCAGAACTTCACCGTACCATCGATTTTGATACTACAAGACACCTGAATGAATTTGGTCGTTCTTTTTCTATCCGTAATCTAGAAAAACTTTCTCTTGATGAGTATTTTGATCATCACCGTTTCATGTACATGTTATCTAATTGGCGTTTCATTCCTTTAGATTGGTTTGCGTCTCACATTACTCGTGATCTATTAGATGAAGTTAATCGGATAACTCAACCCCTTTCGGATTTGCTTCTTGATAAAAAAAAGGTTACCTTTTCCAATCTATTCCAAAAATTACAGGATCAAGTTCCTGACGCATCTCCTCTTGCTCTCACTTTGTTTCTGAAGTTATATGACGAATTCATTGAATGGAGCCCACAGTTCATTTCGTTTGTCAAGGAGTCTCTTTTGTCATTGGTTCAGTTGGATCTAGACTTTTTTGATGATGCGATTCTTACCCTTGCTGATCATGTTGAAGATCCAAGAAGGATACCCCTTTTGTCTTCCTTACTTGACGTGAAGATTGGACTTGTTGATGCGATCCTTCTTCGTTATTCGTATGACTCTCTTCTAAGTTCAGAACCACGTGAACTAGGCCGTCCCCCAGCAGAAGTACTACATCAAGTGATGAGGTGGATAACAGAAGAGGAGGCGACCTCTCTTTGGCATTTGCTGAGAAAATGGTATCTCTTGAAGAAAGAAGGATTGTTAGTACCTAAAGATGTAGTGCTGGTTACATTATCGTCAATGCTTCTATTCAACGAGGAGTATACAATTCATCAGCTGGATTTGACGCAGCTTTCTATGAAGGAACGTTTGGAGTTGAACCAGCAGGCCATAAGGGTACTAAAAGTGCTGAAAGAACATGATCGACCTATGACTCCTGTTGAATTAGCTAGGACGTGTGATATTACACCTTCACGCTTGATGAAAGTGTTGTCTTATGCTTACTCTACCTCTGAATTACGTCCTCTTCTTGAAAAGCATTCTAAGTACTTGATTGTCTCTTCTAATCAAGTAACACAAGACATCTCTCGCTTACAGTTTGTTCAAGATCTCAGAATGGAGATCAAGGTTGATCCACTTCCACGGT
>JAJRXH010000256.1 GCA_024276395.1 archaeon | reverse complement strand
ATCAATTAGCGGTTCTCATACTATAATGGTTCGGGGTCTCACGAAAGTATTTGGAAATAAAGTTGCAATCCCAATGATCTTAACTTTGAGGTACATTGGGGTGAGATTTTCGGCTTATTGGGACCTAATGGTAGTGTGAAAACGACAATCATACAAATTTTGAAAGGAATGCTTCCTCCCACGTCAGGTTCCGCTATTATTGGAGGATATCCTCTACATCAAAAGAACTTGATTAAAAGCATCACGGGCTTTCTTCCGGAAAAATCCTTCAGTATATGATCGTCTAACTGGATGGGAATATTTAGAATTCGTGGGATTGTTATATAAGCGGCTACTACCCATTATTGTCTTGAATCAAAAATTCTCCTTATGAATTGCTCCAATGACGAAATAAAAAAGAAATTAGCCTTTTTCAAAAGGCTGCCGCGGAAAACACGTGTTTTCCAATTCATTCCTACAAGAAGTCCAATTCTTCGATGAGTGTCGATTAATTAATGAAAAATCGGATCATTTCCCCTAATGACTAATTAAAGTGACTGTTTCCTCTGACGGACAGCGTCTTGCAGTCATCAATGTAGTTGTTTTAGTCGCCTTAATTGAAAAAATGAGAGCGTCGAAAAAGTCTAAAGAATTGTTATATTTTTAGTTGCTTTCAGTAGCCATCTTACCTCATTGCAATAGTAATGAAAGTTGATTAAGAACCCCCGTGGGAATCGGCAACAACAAAAACCATAGTCCCACGACTAATGCTCCAATAACTTGCCGAGTAGGCGTGAGTTTCGTTACATCATCTAGCGGACCTGGATGTCCAGTACGCATGTACAAGTACAAGATGATAATAGCAAAAAACCAAAATCCTAGAAAGATTAAAATGAGAGCTGCCATATAAGTGATGAAACGATGCTGTTGTTCAGTTTTCACCAAAGATCTAGCCACGTGCCCTCCGTCTAGCTGACCAACTGGCACCAAATTCAATGCTGTCACTAACAATCCAATGTATCCAGCTAATGCAAGGGGATGAAGCAAGATAGTTTCGCTTGCACTCAAGTCTGGTTTAATGATTCGTGAAAATCCTTCAAATAAAGGAATTTGGTATTGCTGCAAGAATTCCCAAGTTCCCAAGGGAGGTGAAGGTAAAAGGGATTTATCAATTGATGGAGACAAGAAAAGACCAATTATCGTAAAAATTACAGAGGGAATGAGACCAAGAAGTGGGCCGGAAATTGAGATGTCAAAAAGTTCATTACGGTCTTTAAAAGGTTCCTTTTGCATGATGACCGCGCCCAACGTTCCAAATCCAAAAGGAAGCGGAATGAAAATGGGATAGTTTGGAGGATGTCCATGTCGCAGCGCTAGCAGCATGTGCCCCATTTCATGAACACCCACGGCCAACAACAGGCCCACCGCATAACTCAAGGACAAGACGACTAGATTCAAAGTATCCATTTTCCCAGTTATCTTAGCATACATTTGTCCATTAAGCCATCCCACCCATAATAAAGACAGCAAGGTAGCCACGAAAAGACCAAACTTCATCCATCGTTCTTTGGAAGTTTCTCTTGATTTCTTGACTAAAAAATCTGGAATGATACGTAATTCAATGAAAGATCTACCAAAAATAGTTAGTTGTCTCGCTAGATAAAGAAATCCCATATCAATTAGTAGTTTTTGAAGTTTTTGCAACCTTTCAGAGATTTCTTCTGCATTAGAAGGGATAAGATAAGTAGGAATGGGATGAGGTAATACCAATCCAGTGATATTTAACCATTCGACCCTTCGTTGTTCCGTCTCTGGGAACATTTCCAATATTATTTGGTCCAAACGACCAATTTCTTCACGCCATGGAGAATCATGTAAATTTAGACTCATTTAAACGTCCCATCTCCAGTTCAATTAATGTATATTCTGCCTACATCATAAGATAATTGCCGTATCCAAGAAGAAGTTAGTGATGGTAGTTTTTAAAGAATGAGATGAACACCATCATTGGAGGAATGAGAATGATGACCATTGCCGATGAACAGGTGCAAGCTGCTGAGAATCTTGACCTAAAAGACGTAAGTAACGTGGATTTTGCCTTTAAGGTTACCTTACTAGGAGATGGCGCCGTAGGAAAAACCTCACTACGGCGGCGATACATGGGTGAAGGATTCAAGAGATATTATCTAGCCACCATTGGAGCTGATTTTTCCGTAAAACGGTTCACCATTGATGGATATAAAGTTCAATTTCAGATTTGGGATATTGCTGGACAACCACGCTTTCGTGAGGTTCGTAGGGCTTATTTTATGGGTTCCGATGGTGGCATTTTTGTCCACGATATCACGAGACCTAATACTTTCAGAACCATAACTGATTGGGTGACTGAATTTTGGAATAACACGAAAAAGGGCCCCGTTCCCATCATCATTCTCTCAAACAAGATTGATTTAATCCAGCAAGTTGCCGTGGATTTCGATGTTATCGAGGATTACGTGAAGCAGCTAAATCAACGATTCTTGGAAAACTATGGTTTCCCCGTAAAATGGTTCAAGACTTCAGCTCGAACTGGAGAAAATGTCTCCATATCCTTCGAAGAGCTAGCACGAATTCTCATCCAACATAAAACTAACAAAATTTAAGATGACTTGTAGCGTGAAAATTAGCAACATGAGCCAACTTATCCGAAAATCCTCGTCACGTGGACAAGTCATCTAGATTTTCAAGAGAAACTTGACCATAAATCATTTTCATGAAAGCTGCCTCAAGCGTATCTTCCTTTGCTACCATTTTTAATTCATTAATCGATCCAACACGCATCAATTCCCCATCAACAAGCATCCCTATTCGATCACGCAAGTTTTCGGCTAAGTCCATCCAGTGACTCGTCAAGATGATTGCTTTCCCCTTCTTGCGAGCATCTTGATTAATTGTTTCACCATATAGGCTGTTTTTACGTCCAATGAAATGATAGGTTCGTCCAAAAATAAAATCCGAGGATCATATAGCAAGCTTGCACCAATTAAAATGATTTGTCTCCTTCCTCTTGAATTTAGTCAAGCTATAAGGTTTGATAGCTAAGCTATATAGCTATAGGACAATGCATAAAAGAGCATCCAAGTGAGGTTAGCTTGAGGGTACTCGTGTCCGGAAATGAGCAAGTTTACACGACAATCTCATGATGGTGAGCATTCATGTATGAGAAAAGAACATTCGTCAAGTTGACAATTCTGCTGATGCTCTTTTTTTCATTGATTCAGTTTCCTCATTTAAAAAATAGTGTCACTGCAGATGATGTAGGAAATTTTAGCTTATCCTCGATTCAGACAGTTTCACAGCAGTCTAAATTGGTAATTTATACTTATGAGAGTTTGATGGCTGATCCAGCTTATGATATCGAAGGCAACTTTTCTAAATTTGCGGGAATCGATCGAGATTCAATCGTGATCCAAAGATTTGATGATGCAAATGAAATCGTTACCCGATTGCTGCAGGAAAAAGATTCTCCTCAAGCAGATGTAGTCATAGGGATTGATAATGCATTAATTCATTTGATTGAAGACAAAACAGCAGTATTAGAAAAACTTACCATTTCAGACGTCCCAGTTTTAGCTGATATTGATCAGAATTTGATTGCCAACTTAGACCCAGATCAATATCTCCTCCCTTATGATTATGGCATCATTTCGCTGTGGTACGATAATTCCCGTGTGAATCAAACCATGTATCCAGAATTAGTTAACATGACTCTTGATAAGTTATTAGAATCAGATCTTCTTAGTAGGCTCATTGTCGAAAACCCTAAATTTAGCAGTCCAGGATTAGGTTTCTTGTTATGGACGATTGCCGTGTACGGTGACTCCAAGATCAACTTTGAAGGATTATTAGGGAAGGACTGGAGAGACTGGTGGGAACAAGCGAAGGATAGCATTACCATCACGAAATCCTGGGGGAGTGCCTTTGACATTTTCTTTGCCGAGGAAGAAGATAAGCCCATCATGGTTTCTTATGGTACATCTCCAGCTTACGGATATTGCCTGGGCTATGATGGGGATGAACCTGCTACCACAGCACTCTTGAGTCATGAAGGAGGTAAGCCTAATGCTTGGCTTCAAATTGAGGGCATTGGGGTGGTAAAAGGAGCACCACATTCAGAGCTCGCAAAAAAATTCATTAATTGGTTTCTTGACGCAGATTTGCAATCAAACTTGCCGACCCATCAATGGATGTATCCAGCAAATACCAAGGCATCCATTCCTAACTGTTTTACCAGAGCAGCAATTCACCCGAATTCTGTTAATCGTCTTAATGACTTGATTTCTCCGTCTCTGCTGAGAGAACGCCTTCTTTATTGGCAAGATGAATGGGAAATCGTAGTGGTGCTTGGAACTACAGGTGGTAGTAATGTAATTGGTCCAGGCTTCGGAGCCGTCGTGTTCATCTTATTATTTGGATTCGTGGTTGTGCCGATCGTGTTATTAAAAAGAAAGAAACGGCACTCACACTAGGTTTTATTTCCCTTTTTTCCTTTTTTCATGTTCTATGATGAAACATCAAAAATTTCATTTATTTATAGAGAAACAAAGTGTTGGCCTGACATTTACTTATATTAGTTTTTTATTAGAGATGATATTAGAAATTAGAAAACAGATGAGATGATATTAGAAAAGATGGATTTGAAGAAAGATGAAAATGCTATTTCATTACTTAGTAAAAGTAAAAATGAAATTTCAGACCATAAATGGATCTACAATGCTTCGATTTATCGCTCTGGTAATTCCTTTTGGATACTTGACCCTGTTCGTGGTCCTTCCTTTACTGAAAATTTTTTTGATTGCGTTTGATGTTACCATTGATCAATTTCCTCCTTCAATGAGCATTGAGTATTTCTTTAAGGTCTTGACCCACCCCTTAAATCAATATTTTTTCAGATGGACCTTGCAACAAGCTCTGTTAAGCACCTTTCTTTGCATCATTCTTGGTCTCCCAGGATCTTATTTCTTGGCACGTTATTCCATCCCAGGAAAGAAGTGGTTGCGTAATTTGTTGACAATTCCTTTCATCTTGCCGCCGATTGTAGTGTTAATAGGTTTCATCACAGTATTTGGTCATGGCGGATGGGTGAATGTGGTTTGGAAACGGCTAACAGGTTCATTACTGATTAACATCTATAATACTTATGAAGGAATTCTCTTGGCACATGTATTCTATAACGTTCCCGTAATTTTAAGATTAACAGAAATAGGATGGATGAGTATTGATCCGGACTT
>JAJRXH010000255.1 GCA_024276395.1 archaeon | reverse complement strand
GTACGTGTTCACGACGGATGACACGGCGCCATCAATCACGTTAGTATCTCCGACAAATGAGAGCATCATCACCTCTCAAGTGTTAATTGACTTAGAAATAGTAGATGTTGCTGAACTTTCTCAAGTTCTGTATAATTGGGATGATCAAGTTAATCAGAGCTTGTCATGGCCATACGATGTTCAAGTTCCAGATGGTGATGGGTTACACGTTCTTAACATCTACGCTCGTGATGTCGCTGGTAATTGGATGAAGATCTCATTTGTTTTCACCACGGACGAAACAACACCATCAATTGTCTTACTTGAGCCTCAAAATGAATCGGTTATTTCCTTAGATACCATCATTCGTTTTAACGTGAGTGATTCCCATCTTGACTTGGTGTTATGTTCATGGGATGGCTCAGAAAATGTGACTTTTACGCCTCCATATGAGCTGATGCCCCCATCCTTCGAAGGATTACATGAATTGACGATATTTGCAAGAGATGCAGCGGGTAATTGGGCGTTGGCAAGATGGATCTTTGTCATTCCTCCATCTACTTCAACTTCTTCGGTAACATCGACACCGGGTAGTGAGTCTCCATCCCAGCCGAGTACGGACCACGAAGATACCACACCTTCGTCTGAGGTGTCGGGGCGAGATGTAATCGGTGGTGGAGTCAGTAGTGTCATTGGTGATAGCCTAGCGTCACTGATTCTTGGTGTAGTTACAATACTTGCATTGGCAGGCATGATGTTTGCTCTTGTCAGAAGATACCTGAGGGGACGCCAAGACACTTGATGCTATTTCCGTCATCATTTTCACTTTTTTATCCTCAATTTTTTAATTCACATCATCTTGTCGGTGACACTCGCGTTTTAATCAAGATCATCGAGTTATTCTTTGAATGACCTTTTCTTCACGAGAGTTGATGGTAAAAAAGGAGCTTTTGTCGGGTTATCTTGATCACAGGTGCTTCTCCTTTTCATTTATCGTTGACGTTTCATTCTCTCCTTTTTTTCCAATAATTAAACTAGAATCTGTGGACTAACACAGTCTCCCATTGATGCATGCAAAAAAGGAAATATCCGTGTTTAAAAAATGATATGATTCGTTGTTCAGACAGCTTTTAATATCGTCTTGATGAAAGGGTAATTGACACCATTTTTAGGAATTCAAAGAGCTCTAGTGCTTGATGTAAAAGATGACAACGTGTCAAGCAGTTCGAAATGGAGGCAGACGGCCATGATTGACCCTTTAGAGGTGTTATTAAACTATCTCATTTCCATGGGGCTGTTCTCTGTAGCCTTGATATTTCTCTTTCAAACTAGGAGACACTCTCGCAAGGCGCATGAGCTCACGTTAGCCTTGTTTTGTGGAGCTTTTGGTCAATTGTTTCTCACCTTCGGTCTTTTTAATCAAATTGGTCCCGAGTCTTGGTCTATTTGCTTCAAGATCATTGGGATGGTCATTTATTCTTTTCTCTTCGTGTTCATGTTTCTTCATTATGAGCACGAACATCGAATCACGCCAAGTTCCTTTTTTCTGTCCATTCTCATGATCTTATTAGGGAGTGTTTTCACGCTCTTGGGTCTGGCTGCCCTCAACTACGGTAACTCAAGTGAAGGCTTTTCAACTTTAGCCCTTACAGCTCTTTATTTCTTGGCTTTCTTCGTTTTCAGCCATTAGTTTCAAGTGAGCTTCAAGACAAGCATCCTCATCCCCGAAATGCAACAAATCATCGAGACACTGAGTTTGGGCTTGCTACTGACTGGGTCAATCATCTACGTGATTGGTGCCATTTTCGTGAAGACATTGACAAGCATGCTAGGATTTAATCCCATTCTAGTCGGAGATTTCTTCGTCATCTCTGGATTATTTTCCTTAACCATTAATTACTTGTCAAACATCGATTTCTTGTATCGACTTCCCATTCCCATCCACCAAATCATCTTGTTCAATGGAGCTGGCGTGGCCATTTATGCAAAAAAAATACAAACCAAAGGACTGGAACACCTAAACATTCAAGAAGTACTTTTTTCCGGAACTGTTAGTGCTATCGCCTCATTATTACAGGAAACACTTGGCACTCAATCACGACTTCGTGCCATTGATGCGGGAACCAAGCAAATTTTCCTAGAAACCAAGGGAGGATTAACAGGCCTCATCATTGCAGACAGGGGAACCAAGTTCCTAATGAGATCCTT
>JAJRXH010000254.1 GCA_024276395.1 archaeon | reverse complement strand
GTTGATCCTACCGAAAATGCATTACTGATTCTCGGATTAAAAGCTGGAATAGATATCAATGAGTTTCTAGCACGATACGAAGAACTACACGAAATACCCTTTGACTCCAATCGCAAGAGAATGACCGTGATTATGACACGTCCAGACAACAACCCCAAGAAGGCGCTGATATTTACCAAAGGCGCTCCAGAAATAATTCTCAACCCTCACATCACGTCACGCTATGTTGATGCGGACACTGGAGAAATATCAACCTTAAACGAAGAGAAAAGGAAGAAGATGCTAGAGATAATTGAAAATGAGGCCAAAAAAGGCAAAAGAATACTAGCAATGGCATATAAGGAAATCAACCATCCAAGTGAAGTCATAAAGAAAGGATTTGCAGTAGATGACAATGCCATCGAATCAGAACTTATTTACGTGGGATTCGTGGCAATGTACGATCCACCACGACCAGAGGCGAAAGAAGCAATCAGAAAATGTCAAGAAGCCGGAATAAACGTGAAGATGATCACCGGGGACCATAAAATAACTGCAACCGCAATTGCCCTCCAAGTGGGTCTCCTCACGACCAAAGATCTGGAGCAATCCAATGCCGTGTTGTCTGGAGAGGAACTCAGTGCCTTAGATGACGAACGATTAGATGAAATCATCGAAGATGTAAAAGTCTTCGCTCGGGTAGATCCAGAACATAAGTTATCTATCGTTAATTCATTAAAAGATAAAGGTCACATCGTGGCAATGACTGGAGATGGCGTGAATGATGCACCAGCGTTAAAGCGCGCGGATATAGGCGTAGCAATGGGCATGGCCGGTACTGATGTTGCACGTGAAGCCGCCGATATGATTCTGTTAGATGATAACTTCGCCTCCATTGTTAATGCAATCGAAGAAGGTAGAAGGATCTACGACAACATCAAGAAATTCATCTTGTACATGTTAGCTAGTAATACTGGAGAAGTTCTCATCCTCCTAATTGGCATTCTTGCGGGTTTAGAACTTCCACTTATTGCCATTCAATTATTATGGATTAACCTCGTGACAGATGGACTACCAGCATTGGCCCTAGGAGTAGATCCCCCAGACAAGGATATCATGAAACGAAGACCACGTCCCCCAAACGAGAGCATTCTTACCAGGTCCAACCTACTTTTCATTAGCTTTACCGGTGTCTATGTTGGAATCGCCTCATTTCTTTTATACTGGTGGAAATTAGGGTTTCCAACGTTATTCGCGCCAGGATCACCTCCCGTTGATCCTGAAACACTCACCCTGGCACGATCTGTTACCTTCACATGTGCCATTCTGCTTCAGAAAGTCATAGCTCTAGCAGTACGAACGCCCCAACGGTCACTAGTTAGTGAAGAATTCTTCAGAAACAAGTGGCTGCTACTTGCCATCTTTCTATCACTGGTTCTTCAATTGATTGTCTTGTACGTTCCTCCTGTATCTAACATTTTCCACGTGACTGGGATAGAAACCATCGACTGGATAGCAATCGGATTTTTCTTGGTTCTATTCTTCATCATCACGGAAATTTACAAGTTTTTTGCCAGAAAAGGATACGTACCTATCATTCAATAAAAATGACCACAAAAATAACTTCATTTTCTTTTTTTAAATTCGTTTATAGGAATTCGAATTCACTAAAACACATCCGTCATTGCAACTGGCGTTCCATTTCTGGAGGAGAGCTGAACATCAAGGAAACCTATTTAACTTCCCTTTAAAGAGTGTAACTTGAAACTCTAATGCTCCGGTAGTGTAGTCCGGCCAAGCACCTCGGCCTTTCGAGCCGATAACCCGGGTTCAAATCCCGGCCGGAGCACCAACCACTATTTTTTCATCTAGTTTTCTTTTTTAGTAAAGTCATCAGTCAAACTAACGAGATTAAAGTTGATGTTCGTCATACTTAAAAAGCTTCACCATTCAAGGTAGATTGAAAAATAAAGTTTTTTTATAGGAGGCAATCACAATATCCCGCCGACAACATTATAATAAACCATTGGATTTGCTTAATCGGTCATTAAATAAATCCGTCATACTTAAACTTCGTTCAAAAAGAGAAATTAGGGGAATATTACGTTCATATGATCCGCACCTTAATTTATTCCTAGAAGATGCGGAATTATTACCAACTGAGGAGGAACAAGGCGAAGAACTAGGAACAATCATCCTGAGGGGAGATAATGTCGTCTTGATATCACCCGTACCCACACGAGGTAAAGAGGAACAACAATCTCAATAAAAACCAAGAAAAACCTTTTTCATAAAAAACAAGGAAGGACGCATCCTAATAAAATAATGGATGTTTATCAGAACCAATTAATCACATACAACCAAAGACTATCTCCTTAATTTATCTAAACCAACATAAATAAAAGAATATTGGAAAAAATACAAAAAAACGAGTTGAGGTCCAATGAAAGGTACCCCCTCCTTCGGAAAACATAGTGGTAAAAAAACACACATTCCGTGTCGTAGATGTGGTCGAAGATCTTATCATATCCGCAAGAAAAGATGTGCCGCTTGCGGCTTCGGTGCCGCACGACGCATCCGAAGATATGCTTGGGCTTGGAAAAAAGTAAATAAAAAACGACGGTTAAAGTAATCTCTTCTTTTCTTTTTATCGTTATTATCCTTACTTGTACTTGTAATTCTTTACTGTAATAAAACAAAAGGAAAGAAAAACGAAAAAAAAGAGGTTTTCAGCTACCAAGAAAAAATTAAGAATTCATTTTTCTACACGTTTCAGCTGAATGTAAGTTAATTTCACGTCATGTTCTCAAGCGAACAGCTTCTATCTTATAATAATTGAGGATTTTTCGGATTTCCTCGGGATCTTCTATGGTTTGAACAGTCATTCCATACTTGAATTTTTCCCGATTAAGATTATTAATGGCAATGTTGATGTTTCTCCGATCTATTGGTGAGAGATGATGCCCCGGCAACATTAGAAGTTGCAAACTTTTCTTTTTATTATCTGCAATGATGATGACTGGAGTCAAGGGAATGAGTGAATCATCCGAAAACTCTGTAACCTTCCCATCCAAATATCCAAATACACGAATGTTTGCTTGGGAAACAATGGAAGTCAATCTCTCATAAATGTGATCTAACTTTTCTTTCGTGAGCTGATCTTCATTCTCTAGCCCTTGAATCAACATCGTCAAGTAAGACTGAACAAGTCCTGAGGCATGTAACACTTGTCTCTTCTTAGAAGAATGGAAAATAAGCCAAAAAGCTACTGGTCTCCCATATTCTTCAATTCTGTTGTCTTTAGTGTCCTTAGCCTTGATGGATAATAAAAACGCCAGTGCTTGTAAATCTTCACGATTTTGCACGGGAAGTGGACCATAAATCTCTTTCTCCTTGGAATCTCCTAGTGCCGTGAGCCCTTTTACCGATAAGTTAAATGCCTGCTCCTCTGATAATATGGATCGGTTATATTCTACTGTTGGACCTACATCTTGAAATACCGTGACAATAAGTCCTGATATGATTTCATCGCTATGTTCTCCAGTTCTTGCTAAATCTCTGGGGTTTTGATAAGTCATCGATGATACCCGGCCTTAATCTCTATTTTCATATATTAGCTTTCCACGTGATATTTATATATTTACCTATTAAAAGCAAGCTAGTAAAAGCTTTTATGTTTTACGATGTCAAGGAGAGATCACTGCGATGTGAACGAGTTCATCCAAGAAGATGATTCATAACTTGATGAATAAAATGTTATTTCCACGAACCAGTGCTTCACCTAATCGTTTAAGTGGCTTATCTGCATCAATTTCTTGGCAATCCGTGAGAAGCAAGTTCATATGCTCATCTGATAAAATCAGCTTTCCATTATATTCATGACCAGTTTTTAGACGCACGGTTACTCTTCTACCAATTGACTGTTCTAATGCTTGAATTGGTGTTACTACCACTTTTGTTCACCTTTGGTACAAATATTAATGAAATCTCTTTCTCTAAATCACTCTCGTTGAATCTTAGCTTTAACTTTCTTCAATCGAACAAATTCTTCACGTTCTCGCTCACTCAATGTCAAGCGAATCCACTGAATGGTATTTTCAATTCTAGGTATGATGATGTAATTAAGCGAATTCACTCGACGCTTAGTCTCAGTTATTTCCTGAGCTAATCGCGTTAAAGCTGATTGAACTTGTGCCAATTGAATCAATACTTTTAGAGAATTCTTGAAATTCTCAACAGCTTCATCTAACTCAGCTGTAGTCGTGATGGGAGAATAGGGCAATGCTCCCTCTGGAAGTGGAATTTCATGTAATTCTAAAATAGGGACTGTCACACCCATCAAGTTCCTCGTTCTTGGTACTATTTCAAATCGTTCTGGCATTGCTTGTGCAACCATCTGTGTCTTAAGTGGGCCCATTGACATGTATACTGCCCTTAGGTTTTCTTGCACCCGTGACATTGCTTCCTTTCCCTGCTTGGCAACTTCCTTGTATCGCTTGATGACTTCGAATAACTCATTCGTAAGTGCCTCTAGCTTTTCTTTAAGCAACTCATATCCTCTTTTCGCCAAATTCAACCGTTCTTTCAATGCAAGGAGTTCCATCCGTGTCGCATTGACGCCTTCTAGTAGTTCTTGACTCATTGAGCTGACTCCTCATTCCTTTTTTCAAAAGCAACTTTCAAGAAAACCACAAAAATAGTAACAACTTAATTTTCTCCAAGTCACCTTCAGCACTTTTCAAGTTCAATTTACGTGTCTAAAAATAGTGGTGCGGGGGGAGGGATTTGAACCCTCGAAGGCCTACGCCAACAGATCTTGAGTCTGAACAACCGACGTCGAACATTCACGTCGGATCTGTCCCCATTGGCCCATCTGAGTATGCTTGACCGGGCTAGGGAACCCCCGCACTCATTACCATGTATCCACCCTCGTCCAAGCATTTTAATACTTATCGCGATGGCCTCATTGAGATATGATAAGATGAAAATATTAAAACCATCGAGGTGTGAGTGGGCCGTGGAAAGCAATCACGGGAAGATCATAAATGAGCACACCAAAAAAGAAATCCAGACAAGTTTATGAGGCAATGTTTAGACCAGTAGGCCAGTTAATAGCTAAGACAGGAATATCACCCAGTTTGATCAGCTTTACTAGCATTTTAGCCAGTATTTTTTCAATGTTCGCCTATTCTTTAGGCAAAGACCCACGGTTTCGGGGCCTAGCTGCGCTAGGTGGAATGGCCTTTCTCATTCTGACCTCTCTGCTGGACATGATAGATGGTTCTGTAGCACGGGCTAGCGGCAAGGCTTCACCCTTTGGGATGGTACTCGATCATACCTTTGATAGATATGCTGAATTTCTCTTCTTACTCGGAATCATGCTAGG
>JAJRXH010000253.1 GCA_024276395.1 archaeon | reverse complement strand
TATCTCAGATCTTTCTGGAGAAATCTCTGTAGAAATTGCAGATCTTTCGTCGAATTGACTAGCCAGAATGCGTCCTGTAGTACTCGCCAATCCTAAATGATTCCATGTTGATACTAACCTAAATTTTAATGTTTTCGAAAAATAGCGTTGTAATTCCTTTTTAAACGTTTTGACGAAGTTTTTGATGTCGGCTTGTTTCTCCCCATTCACGAGTTCAACAATCTTGCGGCTTACTTTCACGACAGAAAGATCACGATATTTTAAGTCAAGCTTGTCAACATTGAAAGAGGCTTTTAGGTTACCGTTATTGTCAAATTCCAGTGTAAGGGGAGGGATGCTTTCATGTAGTTTTTTGTCGAACATCACGATATCCTTGCAACTATCACAGATTTTTCCAGTAATGTCTAAATTTCCTACTTTTACAAGATCCTTATCTTTTTCTACGTCGTGCTTTCCAATGAATTGCCTGCACATTTGACATAGATTATTCCATGAATGGAACTCGTCATCAGAAAAGTCCACATTCACTAACCGTGGGATTAAAGACTGAAACTCTCTTGCTACGAGTCCTCCAAAATGTCGTAATTCAAAAGAACGGGGATCATTTGGATGGTTTTTCCATATATTAATTGATCCATACTTGAGTTCAAAAAGGGAGTGGGCAAGTCCTTTACTAGTCTTGATCCTCATTATTCCCTTCAAATCCTTTTCAATAATTGTTTTCGCAGTTTCAAGTAACTTATCGTGAATGGATGAAGGAATGAGGGCAATCAAGCTTCCACTAGTTCGAATGATCAAATTTTCAGGCGCTAATTCATTTTCAATTATTTCTGAAATTTTGAAGCTCACGAATTCTAAGAGACTGCTACTTCCTGTAAGATATCGGCGGGCCATTGAACGGGAAACAAACTGCTGAATGCCGCCGATCTCCATGATGAATAAGCCCAACTTTACAAATTTCCCTTTATATCGTTTTTGGTGTTCTTTTGAGAGTTCTTTTTCTAATTTATCATGTAAATTTTCGAAGTTCAAGGGCAAGAGCTGGTATAATTCGTTTTCAGATAATTTACAATTATTACTTTCTAATTTTGGTGGAAAGGATTCGTTCGTATCAGCCCGAGCATTCATTAACGTTTCGATGAAAGCTATGATGCATTCCATTTTTTTTCGGTCATCATTTGGAATTCCTGCACGGATAAGGGCATCTTGCAGCCACGTGAGGGAATTTGCTTGACGATTAAGTGCCTGTTTTGACTCTAGGTCTGTAATTGACAAGCTACGGTCCTGCACTGATACTTTATCAGCGTGAGCAATAATCCATTGGAAGGGAGTTTTTGGGATGACATCAGGCTTGTTCTTGCGGTAGTAAAATCCATAGTGATGATAGGTACTTGTCTTTGCTAGAAAATCGGCTTCCTCTTCAGTAAATCCTAATTTACGAAAAAACACATGCAATTTTTCGTCTCCATATTCTACGTGTAAGGTGAAAGGTGGCTTCCCAGCATCATGAAGAAATCCACAGATTCTCATCACGTGTTTTATACATTCTCTATCCCTAAGGGAATTTTTCAAACTTTCTGAAAGTTCCTCAGCATCAAGATGTTGTGAAAAATCAAAACCTTGGTTGAGTAATTCAACAGTAATTGCAACAGCGATGGAGGAAACAGATAATGCATGATCTAAGAGTGTCGTGAAAAATCCAGGAAAGCGCGTGTCTGCTGGGCTTTTTTGCCAATTTAAGAAACTTTTTTCATCTTTTAGACATATCGTGATGGCTTCTGATAAATACAAAATCTTGGTCTTGAAATCTGTTTTTTTTGTTGTTTTCTTTTCATCCAGATCGTGATATGTCCTGATAATTGCATCTAAAACTGGCTTAGTCACCTCATCCCAGTTAGATGACCTCATATCTACTTGAAAGGTTATTGGGTTCACGTACAAGGAAATTTCAGACGCTTGACGCTGACGTGACATGGTTGTCCCTCGATGTTTATGATTTCTTTACATCACGATTGAACGTGTTTAGGAAGATAGGTCTCATCTCGTGTTAGCCCATCATGATGTCAAATTTATATATTTTTCCCATGCAAAAAAAGTCACTTTCATCTGAATAAAAATATGCCTAAATTTAGAATCGTTTTTCGTTCATTCATCTGATTAAAAGAGTTCTTTTCACTTGTCCTTGCTGTATTTAAAGAAAATGGTTACTATTTAAAAAAAAGTACTTTTTAAAAGAAAGGAATAACTGAATAACTCTCTTCTTCCCTTCTTTCTTCTCAAAAATGTTTCCTTTATCGTCCTTTGCTCGTTTGTTTGGTTTCTACCCTTCTCAGTTCTTGTCAAACATGAGTTTTTTGGCGATTTTGGTAGGGTTGGGGTTGTGTTTCTACCCTTCTCAGTTCTTCTCAAACAACGAGAACGAGGAAAAATTTGAATGGATTCGTGAGAGTTTCTACTCTTCTCAGTTCTTCTCAAACAATTGCATCACTTCCCACCTCTAACTCATCAGCGTTTCTACTCTTCTCAGTTCTTCTCAAACTC
>JAJRXH010000252.1 GCA_024276395.1 archaeon | reverse complement strand
ATTCTGTCTTAAGACGCGATATCTCTTCTTGACGAAGTTTTATCATTTCATTCTTCCGTCTCTCATCCATAAAGCTTCCAAAGCTTTCTTGAAGAAGATAAGCTAGACCCTCTTTCCCATAGGTGGGGAACAAGTTGATGATCATCGAGTAAGTTGGCCGAATTTGTGACTTTAAATCTTCTATCTTCCCACGTATCAAGTTAACTCCGTCTTCCAAGGTAATGCCATCACAATAAATGATTGACACACCTTCCTCATCCATACCGCGTCTGCCAGCTCGGCCTGCCATCTGTGCATATTCGGAAGGAGTTAACATTCTTACCTCTTGACCATCATATTTATGCACGCCAAAGAAAACAACAGTCTTGACTGGATTATTGATGCCCAAGGCAAATGTTTCAGTACACGCCATTAACTTGATGTAACCTTGTTCGTGAAGAGTTTCAATGAATTCTTTAACTTGTGGTAAGAGGCCTGCATGATGGACGGCCATTCCCCTAGTTAGGAATAATTTCAAGTCAGCTAACTGTTTCAAGCGACGAACTTCTTCTGGCAAGCTGAACTCAAACTTCGTTAACTCTTCAAACACCGTTGTTCGTTCTTTCACGTCATCCAAGAGATTAACATCTAAGTCAATTAACAAGTTAATCGCTTTCTCTGTCCCTTTTCTCGAGAACACGAACAACAACGCGGGTAAAAGATCATTCTCATCCAAATAATTCATCAGAGCTTGAAAATCCTTCTTGGTTAATCGAATCTCCTCTTGTTCTTGAGAAATAAGCATTTCTACATTCGAGGGAAGCGGTTCTTCACGGGATGGTATCTCTAATAACTCCTTTCCAGATCCCCAAAACAAGTAATTCACTAAAGGAACCGGTCTCTTATCCTCAGTGATAACTCTAACGGGTTCTTCACGGACCTTACTCAACCATTCACCAAATTGCCGAGCATTACCCACGGTAGCACTAAGACATACTACTTTAATTTCGGGGGGAAGAAGCATCAACGCTTCCTCCCATACCATTCCACGCAGCGGGTCCTTGATGTAATGGATTTCATCGAAAATTACCCAGGCCACATCAAAAATGAGATCATCTTCACCCTCTTCATGGCCATAAAGAAAGTTTCTGAGAATTTCCGTGGTCATCACGACAATGCTGGCGTATGGTTGATAACTAACATCACCAGTAACAATGCCCACCTTCTCTGGACCATATCTCTTTTGAAACTCCCTAAACTTCTGATTTGACAAGGCTTTAAGAGGAGAAGTATAAATCACTCGCATTTCTCGTGCGATAGCTCTTTCAATCGCGTATTCAGCGATTAGAGTTTTCCCGGCTCCAGTTGGCGCAGTAACGAATACTGAATAATTATTGTCTATGGCCTCGAATGCCTTTAATTGAAACAAATCTGGTTCAAAACCACGGAATATCTTTTGATCTGTCATTGCCATCTAATAGACCACTCATGAGCATTAATAAAAAACCTTTTGCTAAATAAAACGAATCATTTATAAAATTCCGATAGAGGTTCTTAACTGAAAAAACGAGCATTGCCACATCATTTTAATTTCACTCAAGTGGTGAAGAAACTTGGAAGTTCAAGAAGAAATCATCAAGGGAAAAGAAGAAATTTTCTATGAAGAATGGCCAAGCGTTGATCTTAGGAATGTTGCTCTCGAACGATTCCCCATTGGAAAAACGCCTAAAGAAGTGCCTGTCGCGTCAGGTGTCTACGATCATACCGATAACATCGAAGCTGTAAAAATAGCGATGGCTTATCGTCCTCGGGTTATCTTACTAGGCAGAGAACTCCGCAGCGAAAAGCACAGTCGCAACTGGGGTGGCGTGCTTTTCAGGGTACTCGGTAACGCAGAAGACTGGCAACAATCCAACCGAGCAGTAATCCAGTACATTCACATTTGGACCAAACAATCGTGGTTTGTTTCACTATGGAGCACCATCGTCCCATTGTTACTCCTAGTTTTCCTCAGTGGATGGCTAAACACGGATTTACTGTTCCACCGTTCCATTGATAGGGCATCAGAGGATATCACACAACAACTCGAGATTCCACAATTTTTACGTCTTCCAGATAAAATCTTGATGGTCTTAATCATTAGCGTGCTTTTCATCCTCATTGGACTAAGATTCACTTATAGGCAGGGAAAATGGACCTACCACAATTTCACCTTGTTCATCCTCTATGGAATATTGTTTGCCTTGCAAATTTTAGAATTCTACCTCGGATTAGCACCACCAATCTTTGTAACCTTCTCCTATTTTGTCCTCTATGATTTCGTATATCTGAATTTCAACATTCATAGTAATGCCTCCATCTTCCTCAACATCCCCTTCACAGCAATCATCCTTTCCTTGCTAGCCATTTTCTTTCTCGTCATTTTCATTTGGCAGCCAAAAATTCCTTTCATTGAATCACGACATGAAATGGATTACGCCCCCATTTTCGTGTATCTAAAGCGAGAGGAATACGGAAGCTGGGACTTGGACTATGTTCTCTATGATATGTTTCACTATTTTGTTGGGAAAATGACGAAAAAAGATTTTCTCGATAAAGGCTTGCTAGAACGTGGAAAGATCCCCATTCTGCTCATCGATAACACGTGGCACTCCTTTGATGTCGAAAAACCGCCACGATATCGCTGGTATTTTGCCAACATCATATTTGCAATATCGTTAATCATTTTCATCCTTCAATTTGCCGCACCATTATCCTTCTATATCTTCTTGAAAAAATTCGTTGGAAATCTCGCTATTGACATCATTCGGAGAGTTCTCGTTCCTCTCATTGTCTTCGGATCTCTCATTTACGTGAACATCTATTGGCCAACAGATCTAAATGAAAATGAAAACTTATTTGAACACCGGTATCACCTAACACACACGAAACTAAAGATTTTATGGAATCTTGAACCAGAAGAAGCGCAATTTAAGATCAAGAAGAAATTACAAGATCCCTTCAATCCTAACCCTGATTTTTGGAAGACCTTCAGAGATTAATTAAGACTCCCACCTTCCTCCTTCTTTTTTTGACCATCCATTCCACTAACTTCGTACATCTGAAGAACAACCTTAGTCAAACTCATGTACTTCTTCTTCAGGCCCAATATCTCATGAACGAGAGGAAAAAAGTCATCACTGATACCTTTCTGATTCAGGAATTCATTTACCTCATCAATTTTAGCTGTAGTTGATTTACTGAATACTGATTCCTTTAATTCCTTCTTGAGCTGCTGGATGAACCTTCTTGATGCCAAAACCATTCCTCGCGAATGTGCAAGATACGTCACTTGCTCACGTAATAATCGAGATTTGTATAGGATTTTCTCTAACAAGGCACGAGTTTCTTCCAATGATTCAGCCTTTAACAATGATTGAAACGCAGAATGAGGTGCGAGTCCACCATTTTCAATCAAATAAGACAAGATTTTCTCTTCCACGTCAGAAAGATGCCGCAATAATGTTGACAAGTGATAATCAAAAGCCTCGCGTTCTAATTCATTCCACAAGTGCTGTCTAATCAATTTCCATGGAAAGTTTTTCCCATTAAATCGGAAATGTGGTGCAAGTAACTTGTCAATATTGATATTTTCATCAATTAACACTATATATCGATCTCTTTCAGGTTGAGACAGTGAATTAATTTGATTTACCTTACGTCTCGCATAAGTATCTGTCCAATATCCCATGATCTCGAGATACAAGTAATTTTCACGATACTTGAAGATCCCATCGGGAATTATGACTTTTTTATCGTGGATGATCACCGGGGCATCATGAATTAACTGAGCAAAGGCTCCACATCTTCGATATTGAATGTAAAAAGCCT
>JAJRXH010000251.1 GCA_024276395.1 archaeon | reverse complement strand
GATGGAAGCGATCGCGTGGCCCGCAAGTTGCACGTTCGAACCCGCCTCGGTCATCACGTCCCTTGCATCATTGTCCTGCGGGCTTCGAGGATAAAAAACGAGTCCTCGTGGGATTACCCCTGGTCACGGGTGTTTTCTCTCTTTTTTATCTTCAGTTTTTCTGATCTGCCCGATGTTTCTGTCACGCGTGGGTTCAAGGTCGTGTCATCACGTTAATCGCTTCGTGAGGACCTCTCCCAGTGATGCGAGGATAAAAAACGAGTCCTCGTGGGATTACCCCTGGTCACGGGTGGTTTTCTTCTTTTTTTTGTAAAGAATGAAGTAGCTCTAGGCGTTACTGTAACTTTACTATTGGGTAGTATGATGATGACACTGAATGATACTCGTTTCCATAGTGCCAATATCGTGATGTTACTGAGATACGATGTACGAAAACGAATAATTGTCGGTGTAAATCTGAAAATGGAGTTAGTGTCGGTTTAAATAAACTTTTAATACAATGAAAACCACTGTATCATTGACGAAGAGGTAAAAGATGAAGTGGTCTCTCATGGATGATAAGGATAGGAAAGATAAGTCGAATGCAGCTCCACTCGAAAACGAAAGAGAGCTTGCCATGAACACAGAAAGTGGACCAACTGATGATGAAGAAATTAAGAATGTTACGAGCGATTTAATTGAAAGAATTGAAGATTTAGAATCTGATATGGAGCAAGCAAAGGAATACAGTCATCTTGCTGCAGATGCCCTAGAAATGTTGCATTCCCGGTTGGAAAAACTAGAGAAGTTAGTTGTTAACTTCTTGAAGCTTCAGGGTTTTGACCTCAAGGCCGAGGATGACCCGAAAGAAGAAATCACGGAAAAAATCGAAGGAGAAAACGAGTCCGAGTTAGTTGCAAATGTTGTTTACCTCTAATTTTTTTACGCGGATGCAGATAAAAATTATCGCTTGATTTTTGTCATGTACATGGTTCCTCCTTTAATTTTCATTAACGATAGTAATTGGAAAAACTTGTTTTCTAAGCCAAGTGTTGAAGTCAAGTAAGTTGTTGTCCCAATAAATTAACCAATCATTGTCCCGAGGATCGTCATTTTTACTGTCACACGTTTCACTCTCGAGAGAAATTAGGGACACGAAAAATTAATAAGGTTTGGGGGAATGGGTAACCACAAAGGTATGAATGTTCCATCATTCCCATTCAACACCTTCATTTTCTCTGATTGAATGTTGGGAGTCATTGGGAATATTTGGATTTGGATGATACTAAGATACTGAGAAGATATTCTCCAGTAATTTTTATGTGAATCATATTGAGTAAGTTGACACGAGGGAATGGTGAAGTTGAGATGAATGATGATGGAATTGTAGTCATTTTTTCTTCATTCGATGACAAGATAGGCCAAGTTCCATTGATTTATACGGGCATCGATGAAAAAACCGCGATCAAGATTAGTAATCAGGTGGCAATGTCCATTCTTGCGACCGTGTCCGAGGTATCATCTCCTGAGGATTTTTATGGCGAATCTATCATTCCTCTCATTGAGGAAAACATCATTGCAGCAGTATATTATTTTTACATGTTTTCTGAAGATCTTTCTGAGCCCAGTTTTAGTTTCTTATTGTATGGCATGAGTCTTGAAGATAGGGACAAGCTCTATGCTAACATCAAGGGTCTGATGGAAAAACTCTCTGTTGTTGCCTCACACATTAGAGACGCTGTCGAATTACGACTGCCACTACTGGAAAACACGAGTATCCCAGACGCTGTCGAAGATGATGTCAGTACATTGGCCGTATCTCTCACTAGGCTCTTGAAAGACTCCTTTCAGTCCACCCCGAGTGAAATGAGAGTTGATCACGGATTCGTCGAAGCAATGGCTTTTTCAACGTTTGAGGCATCAAGCATGTCGTTGCACGTCTGGTTAGCAGATAACATTAACGAAGATGATGTGACAAAGGTATCGTTTCGTATCATCTTGAGCTTGTTACTGCGCCTATCTAAGAGTAAAAAGAAAGGAGAAGCCATTCTTCCAGATGTAGAGTCAAATAGGGTCGTATTCTCGTATTTTTTCCCCTTGGGAGAAGAAAGTGTTGGCGTGATCTTTCTTTTTTCTGGAGAAGAGAAGAAGATGTCACTGTATCGATGGGCTCCTCTATTATCTGAAGAATTAAGTAAAATCGCTGATGATATTGCTACTGAAAGATTAATCGGTCGATTACCCCAGAGAATAGAAGAAAAACTACGGAGTATTTACTACATTGATGCTCTCATTGAGGACATGTTTCGACGAACTGGGGTGACCATTTCCCTGGAGGAGTCCACGTTCTTGCGTGAACCTTCTCGATTATTTTCATTTAAGAATGTAGAAAAACTGATTTCCGCCGTCATTGCAGGTCATCCTGTAATATTAGTTAGTGAATTTCTTGCCAATAGCCAAGATCTTGCATGTTTGTTAGATGAGCTTTCACCCCATCGTGATGTCTCTCTAAAGATCTCCGAGGTAGTGACCCTAGACTCTCTAAAACGGTGGGATGTTGTTTACATCTCAAAAAGAAATGCTCAGCATCTTCCAAAGGAAGTTACCATCGTTGATGTGGATAAGAAAAAGGTCAAGTCATCTTTAGATTCACCATATGCGAAAAAACTCGT
>JAJRXH010000250.1 GCA_024276395.1 archaeon | reverse complement strand
CTTAATTCTTAGAGTACATGTCCTTCAAGAAATGGAAAGCGTGACAATAACCAAAAAAATTCCAAGTTTTTTCTCATCAAAACCCACCGTTCGAGTTTCCAAGGGAGAGGCGACCATCACGGATCAAGGAATGTTCACCTGGAAAATCATCGATATCTACAAGGATACGCTCCTAGAAGCTAACATCAGCGATCTTGTAACGATAACAGACACGGAAGTTAAAACAACAGAACCAACAAGGATTGAATTCATTTCAAAAAGTGAAAGTGATCTCATTGATGTGGACGAGATCATTGGGCTGGTCAAAAATAAAAGTTGGATTAATTCCGATGAGCTAGATGAACAACCCGGAACATGGGAAAACCGGTTAGTTTTCCAGAATGAATCTTCTTGTGTCGTGAAACTAATTGAAGTCGAGGTCAAAGATAACAAGAACGTATATCTCAAAGAACGTCTTGATGTGATGGATGAGTTAATTCATCCTAACACCGAATGGATCTCGCAGCCATGGATATCACGATCTAAAAGTTTTCCTTCTTTCAATTATCAAGTCATGTTTACCGTATTACCAGAAGTACGTCATTTAGCAGTTGGAACGATCACTATCGATCCACAGCAAGTTTCAGTCGCCAGAGTCACCGCAGAAAGAACTTACAACACTTTAGATCTACGTTCTTTCGATACAAATCCACTAAAAGCCCATCTCATTGTAGAAAACACGGGAACAACTCCCATTGCAGAGATACTATTTGTTGAAAAATTTCCAGAGCATTTCATCATACCAGAACAGGTAGAAGCAAAAATAAAGAAGATACAAGGAACAAATAGCAAGAAACTAGAATATGGTGACTATAGTCTTGTCTTCTATCCAGATGACCGAGAGCCAGATCATCCTCACGAGATGAAATTCACGTTAAATGTTCCACTCAGACCTAAACACGCCTTAATTCTCACTTACGATCCCACAGCAGATAAACCTCCAAAAGGAAAAACTTACGAAGTAAGTGGTCGAATTCAGATTCGTCTTAATCCCAGTGATCCTCCTGTCGAACTTACCTTACCACGAGATCCCATTGTATTTCGTGTAATTCATCAAAGACATCGCGTGTCTTTTGGAAAGCAGGTTCGAGAGGGAGAAAAACCTGGAGAATATCACGTATCTGTATGGTTTATGAACCGTTCTGACATTCCGATGGAGGATGTAGTCCTTCAAGACATCCTTCCAGAAGGATTTAACATCATTAAAAATTCTCATTCTTCAATCATGAAGAAAACCAAAATCACGGATGGAACCGCATTACGTTGGCACTTCAAAAAAATCGAACCTGGTGAAGAAATTACCGTCCAATACATTTTAAAAGGTTCTGGAGCCTATTCTCCCAGCAAAATCCAGTTATCTTAGCCAGACAGCCCAAACCAGCGTCAACTTTACTCAGCATCCATCTTTTTCTTTTCTTTTAGAATAACGCAAATTATAAAAAATCCACCACGTAACGTCTCTTTAGAAAAGAGTTTTTTGTTCTTTTAGAGAAAAACCACCATCTTAGGATGTAAGACGATGTCACAAAAAGCCATGAGGAAAGTACACTCAGTCCGCGGTTCTTTTTACATTTACCTTCCAAAGACATGGTGCTCTGCCTTTAACATCACTAAAGACACCCAACTGCCAATTCTCGAACTACCAGATGGCACCTTGTTGTTACAACCTCCAGAAGAGACGCATCAAAAGGAGCTTCGAAAAGTACTAGAACTGTCTCTGAAAGATCCAGAGGACAAAAACGAACTAGAAAGACTAAAAAACTTTTTATTAGCCAGTTATATCGTAGGTGCTGACGATATCCTCATCCAGACTAAAGGACGATTCACCTTCAAAGCTTTAGAAGCAATAAAAGAAGCCATTGAACCATTACACGCATTCGAGGTATTAAATGAAACAGAAAATTGCATTCACATCTCTGCCATCAGTGCAGTGTCCTCCTCCATCCCCCCAATCATCAAGAGAATGCTTTCTTCTTTCAATCTCATGCTAAATGATGCCATTAAATGGCTTGAAAATCCGGATGAAGTGGATGTCAAGGTGATTTTTACTCGAGAAGATGACTTGGATAAGTTTCGATACTTGTTAGAGCGAGAAGCACATGCCATCTTGACTAATCCTGTTGAATCAAGCAATGCTGGTATGAACCCCGCAGAAACATTGCATTACGTCGAAATGGCCAAGGCCATCGAAAGAATGGGAGATCATCTTAGCATGTTCATTGAACAACTCAAAAATCAATCGCAGCTCCTCACCAATGACCAACAGGAGGCGATAGTTAGCTTTCTCATGAAAGACGTGGCCCTTGTAAAAGAAGTGTTCCAAGATGTTGAACTCATCTTCAACAAGATGTCAACTACAAAAGCCTTTCACATCATCCAACAACAAGAAAAAATAAGAAAAAATCTGTTCTTTCACCATTATGAATCCAAATGGGAAATCGTTTATTACCACTTACGAAGAATTGTCGATTTATGTGCCGATGTCGCAGAACTTCTCATCAATCAAAAAATTTATCACAAAATAATATTGGTAACCACCAACTCAAACGATGTTTTTGAATGCATCGACCAGGACAATAAATCTAAAAATTTTGAGTGAAAACTGTGGCGGGCCGGACGGGATTCGAACCCGCGACCTCTGCATCCGGAGTGCAGCGCTCTATCCATGCTGAGCTACCGGCCCTGATTTGAGATTTTCTTTCTCCTTCCCGTTCTAGTGACCACTTAACACTTGATCTGATGATCAAAAAGGTTTTTGATAATTGCCTAAACAAAGCGATGGGATGGATATCAGATGATTGCCTTCATTACTGGTGGAACTAGTTTCATAGGTCGACATCTTATTGATCAGTTCCTTAAGTCTGGACCATTCTCAGAAATCAGAATGTTGACTAGAACACGGCCCAAAGTAATGAAAGATCACGAGCCAGAGGATCGCCTTGTCTGGATAGAAGGTGACATCCGTGCTCCAGAGACTTTCGCTGAAAAACTAGAAGATGTCACTCATTTCTTCCATTTGGCAGCGTTAGCTTCAGATAGAGCTTCATTCCAAGAAATGAATTCAATCAACGTCATTGGTACTAGACTCCTTCTCGATTCACTAAGAAAGAAGGCAAAAAACACTCTTGATTTCTTTTTCTTGATGTCAACGACTGGTGTTTATGGCACAAAACTCCCAAAAAAAAATGAAGCCATAAAAGAAACTTTTCCAAAAAAGCCTACACATCCATATCACGTGACGAAATGGCTGCAAGAACAAACTTGCTGGAAAGCGAGAGAAGAATGGAATCTGCCTTTAACGGTATTTCGCCCACCAATGACCCTAGGGCCCGGTGACTACAAGACCTTTCCCACGATGGTATCCGCGGTGAAAAATAACAAGTTTCCAATCATAGGAAATGGGAATAATGTCTTGAGCTTGATAGATGTCCGAGATCTGGTCAATGCCATTAAAATGGCAACAGATAACCCTAAAAAAAGTATTGGAGAGGCTTTCAATCTTCTTTCCTTCAAGGTGACTCTAAATGAATTGCACCAAGAAGTACGAAAGATCGTAGGAACGAATTCTAGTCCCAAGAGATATCCGTACTGGCTAATTTATGGCCTCGCATTCATTTCTGAAATGAAAGATAAACTGCTAGGAACCAAAAGCACGCTTAATCGTTATCGAATTCAAAAATTTGCAGCTACTCGCATTTATGATGACTCAAGAATTCAGACACTGTTAGGATTCAAGCCACGGTACAGCCTCTCAATCACGCTACGTGACGCGTGGAACTGGTACTTATATGGTAAGTGGGAAAAACCGGCCTACCAATGAGTAGTGATGCAAAGATGATCTTGATTGTTGTCGGTTCTACAAATCCCGTGAAGATTTCTGCAGTAGAGGTAGCATTTCGGACAATACTTCCACGAGAAAAAATTAAAGTCATTGGAGCCAAAGTTCCATCCAACGTATCAGAGATGCCAATGTCAAGGGACGAAACGATTCAAGGCGCATTAAATCGAGCGAAAAACGCCATGAAAACTCAAAAAAACGCAGATCTTTCTGTAGGAATTGAAGGAGGACTTGAACATCATCAGCTAACACGATGGGTACTCAGAGCATGGGTCGTCATTCTCGAAAAAAAGACAATGATCCCCTATTTCGGTTCTACAGTTGGCATGTGGCTTCCAGATTCTCTCATTCAGTACATGAAAACTCAACAAGTTGATCTCGCCACGGCCATCCATCAAATATTAGGAATTAAGAACGTGGGACGCACGACTGGTGTCTATGGGCTTTTATCGAACTTGTTAGTTGACCGAAAAAAAGCATTCATTGACGCCCTACATGCTGCTGCATGGCCACTATATAACCGTCGATTAAAAAACCAATTGGAGAAATTAACTAAAGAATGAATTTGTTCGTCAAACATACCTAACAATCGAGAAATAAATTCATTTTTCCAGTCATTTCAGAATGAGGCCTATTTCATAAAAAGAATGCAAAAAAGAAAAACGCTCCTCCCATTTTGAGATTTCTTGGAGATATTTTGAGAGTTATTTCCTTGTCCTTGAAGTATTTAAAGAAACTGGTTAGTCATTTAAACACACTTTCAAAAAAAGAGATAACTGAATGACTGCTGGATATTTTTCATCCCTAACAGAACTAACCCTAACTTGTAACTTTCCATCTTAGTCGATCATCGAGATAGATTTAACGAAAAACATGAGAGATCTGGCCATTGGCAATCATCTTTCATATCAACACGTTTCAGATTAAACGTGCATTCTTTTCACATCTCCGGAAGAAAATGATGGATCTTGCTCAAAAACGACCATCGCTTAACAAAAACATTTTTTAAATTAATGAAAGAGTGTGGCTTGAAAAATCGATATTTTGAGGTGAATGACCATGGGTAAAATCAAAGTAGCCATAGCTGGACTAGGTAACTGTGCATCAGCATTAATCCAAGGAGTCTTCTATTATCAAAATGCTGACCCATCGGAAACCATCCCTGGGCTCATGCACGTGAAATTTGGAGATTACCATGTGGGCGATCTCGAATTTGTTGCTGCTTTTGAAGTAAATAAAGATAAGATTGGTAAGGACATCTCAGATGCCATTTGGATTCCTCCAAATAGCGCGGAAAAATTTTCTGAAGTTCCAAAATTAGATGCACTAGTTTATCCAGGGCCCATTTCTGACGGCGTGGCACCCCATATGAGAAAATCTTTCAGAGCATATGACGAAAATAAAGTCCAACCCGTTAACGTCGCTGAAGTTCTAAAAGAAACCGGTGCCGATGTCTTGGTTAATTTCACCCCCGTGGGTTCGGAGGAAACATCACGCCTATACGCCCAAGCGGCACTAGATGCCGGTGTTGCCTTTGCTAATGGCATTCCAACCTTCATTGTTTCCGATCCTGATGGAGTTTGGCCCAAGAAATTTGAAGAGAAAGGAATACCTTGTGCTGGGGATGATATCAAGAGTCAATTAGGAGCCACAATTCTCCATCGCACGATCGTAAAATTAATGCTTGACCGTGGAATTGAAATTGACAAAACTTTCCAGCTCAACATTGGTGGGAATACCGATTTTGAAAACATGAAATACGAAGATCGCCTAAAAACCAAGAGAGTAAGCAAAACACAAGCCGTGACCAGTTTACTACCCTATGATGTCCCCACTCGAATCGGACCGTCTGATTACGTTCCATTCTTGAAAGATAAGAAAATTTGCTACCTTTATGTTGAAGGAAGGAATTTTGGCAACCAACCGCTGAAAGTAGAAGTGAAACTAAGCGTGGAAGACTCACCGAATAGCGCTGGAGTGATGATTGATGTCATCCGCGCACTAAAAATTGCAAAAGACAGAGGCATTGCTGGTCCTCTCATCTCTATTTCCTCCTATGCGTTCAAACACCCACCAGTCCAAATACCCGATTTTGAGGCTCGAGAAAGAGTAGAAGCTTTCATAAGAGGCGAACTAGATAGATAAATCCAAATCATCTTTTTTCATTCTTTCATGACAAGTTGGGATGAAATAATAATTCCATCACGATCATTTCGATGGATGTCTGTTAGACATTTATTTTGGAGGCCATGACTTTGTCATCAATTTCTGCTCAAAGAACTTGGATGTTAATCAAAGGTATTGGAGATTTAATGAGGTTACCTCTGTGTATCATGGCTGCTATTGCCGGGTTTACGGCTGGTATCATCGTTCTCAAGCTTCAAGAAGGAGCCGGAACCAATCTTTTCAAAATCATAGAAGCCCACTACCTTGAAGCAACCTTAGGTATTTGGATTCCTTTCTTGATGGTCGGCGGGGCGATGGCCATCAACGACTATTTTGACTATGAGTCAGATAAAATCAACCAGCGATTCGATCGGCCATTGGTCAGGGGAGTATTCCCACGAAAATTTGCTCTCATTTTTGGCTCAACGATGATCGGAATGGGCATTCTCATCACTTTTGGAGTATTTCAGAACGTGCCACTTCTTGCGCTAGTCCTATTTTTCACTGCCATTGCATACGGGTATAATCTCTACTTGAAAGAATCCGGTATAGCTGGAAACCTTTTGGTATCATTTTCTTATGCAGCCCCATATGCCTTGGGAGCTTTTGCAATGAAAGTCACCAATCAGACCGTTGCGCTAACCATAGTAGTAATGGTTGCAATCACATTTTTCGGTGCTTTAGGACGTGAATTTCTCAAGGGAATCATGGACATGGAAGGTGACCGAAGTAAGGGTATCAAGACCATTGCTGTCACAAAAGGCCCGGTCGTCGCCGCAGCTGCTTCAAATTTAATGTTCTTGATTGTTCTACTGCTGTCACCCATTCCATACTTTCTAAGCTATGAAGGAAACATCATCTACTTAATTTTTATCTTGATCACGGATGTATTTTTATTTTTGTCGGGAATTCCTTTGCTATTCAATCCAAGCAAGGAGAACAGCAAGCGTGGAAGAATGTATACTAGATTAGCACTCTGGAGTGGTGCCTTTGCATTCCTTCTTGGTGCCCTCACGTTATAATTCATCATCCATCACGGGTGGAAGAATGAACAGTGACTAAAGAATTCTTGTTACCAAGCAAGCGTGAAGAAATATATGAATTAATCAATGACATTGCCCAAAAGGCACGTCTATTAGAAGGAGGGAGAGGGGTCATTGATTCCTTGATTTTTCTTTATCGCACCCATCCAAACATTCCTTCCAACAAGATCATGGCCAGATGGACCGGTATACCAGTACCGGCACTAGCAGCCCTCAAAGGAGAATTGATTAAAGCTGGCATCTTAAAAGACAAGAGAAACTTTACTAGACACGGATTAGACTGGCTAGAAAAACGACTACAAATGAAATGGAAGCCGTTTCCTTATCCCATTGATTCCACCAGTTTTACAGATCTCTCTCAAGCATTCATCCCATGGATCGAACTATATCCCAAGGCTCTTGAGTTTTTATCGACAAAACTAAGAAATGCACTAGCACGACGACCAAAAGTAGATGTCACGTTAGACCAAGCAAAAGCAACTCTTGAAACCGTGATGAAACGGGTAGCACTGCTATTGCAATTCGGTGATGTAGAAGGACTGGACATCCTCATCCTAGGTGACGACGATGCCTTGTCATTGGCTCTTTGTGCCACGAATCTTCCAAGAAGTGTCACGGTAGTCGAAGTTGACGAAAGAATCCTAGACTTTCTTCAATCAGAATACGAGAAACTCGAAATCAAAAACACTCAGCTAAAATTAATCAATGCTGACCTTCGAGAACAATTACCCACATCACTACGAGGACAGCATGACATTTTCTTCACGGATCCCCCGTATACGACCACTGGAATCAAGACTTTTTTTCTGAGAGGACTTGAAGGATTGAATGCTAGTTCTCCCTGGGCTCGCGGTTACGTGTGCACATCAAGAAAACCGCTAACATTGCACGCTTTCCAAGAATTTGTCACGAAATTAGGTTGGCACGTAAGTTTACAACTCCCAAATTTTAATCGATATGAAGGAAATACTAGACAGGGAAACGCTTCTGATCTGATAAGGTCAGACATCAGCAAAAAAGAATGGAAATCTCTAATACCCACTCAGCTCCCAAGGGAAAAAAGATTTTATACCAAGGACGATCTTTTTTGCGAGGAAGGTTTATAAAATCTAAACCTTGAGGAATCCTTGGGAATCAACATGGCTATCAAGGCATTGGCAAAAGTTTGTCTGCTTGGTGAAGGAATGGTCGGAAAAACATCTCTCCGACGGAGATTTATGGGTCAAGGCTTTACTCAATCGTACATGATGACACTGGGTGCCGAGATGTCAGTCAAGTCCGTGAATGTTGAGATTGAAGGAAAGGAAATCGAGGCCAAACTTACAATTTGGGACCTTGCTGGACAACCTAGCTTCCGAAACGTGCGTACCATGTATTATGAGAGAGCGAAAGGTGGACTTCTGGTCTTCGATGTCACGAGACCACCGACCTTAAAGGCACTAAGTACATGGGCAGAAGAACTATTCAAGTACAGCGGCGAAGGAATAGTTCCCGTGATAGTCATTGGAAATAAAATTGATTTGAGATCTAGTGATGATAATCATCTAACCTCCGATGATGCCATGGAGTTTGTTGACTCGCTCAACGATCAGTATCCAGAAGCAAGGGCCATTTATCATGAAACATCTGCAAAAACCGGAGAAAATGTAGACAAAGCCTTTGAAGAATTAGCCCATCGGATCGTCATGACACAAATCGATAAAATGAAAAAAAGATCCCAACCCATCTAATTGAGATTAAACGTTCTCTGTAATGATTGCCAATATCTAGTATTAAGCAAGTATTAGTTAGTATCACACCGGGAATGAATCATACCTCATAAATAAACCAACAAATTAAACAAATCAAATACCAATATCAAGATCTGTAATCAGATTTCGCTCTTTTAGCCTTTTAATAACCGAAATCAACACAGCTGGATCAATTTTTATCGTTTTTTTGATCTCTTCAATTACCTCCCTTCCATGACACACGTATGACCGATATACTAATCGTTCCTCAAAAGTAAGATCAAGGTAATCCAAAATGGCATCTATTTTTTTCATGAGATGATCTTTTTCTACTAGTTGTTGGATGATTTCTTGCTCTTTTAGAGAAATACTATCATTTATTTGAGAGATCTTTCTTTTTAGGTGATTCAGTTGAGCTTGATAATGTTGTTCTCTGCTTGCATCTTCAGCTGGTAATTTCAGAACTTCCTCGCCTAGGTTTTTCTCTAGCGAGGCTTCTTCGAGATCCGAGGAAAGAATTTCTTCATAGACGGTAGCATGGACAAAAGTAGGCATAATAGATAAGAAGGCGACTATTTTAGATCCAATCTTATAAATTTTGGCTTCTGCTCCCTTGTAACCCTTATAACTTTCATTTGTTCTAGTCTCTTTCAAAATTAAGGGGATGTCACTTGATACTTGCTGTTCTAACAACTTGATGTGACGATGCACTGCTGGAACAGAGATTTGTAAGAGAGTGGCTAATCGTGATCCATAGGTATGCTCACACGCAATCAATCTCAGAATGTCACGACGTGTTTGATTAGAAAGTGAGGTGACATCAGTGAAAAAATCACCAGAAGG
>JAJRXH010000249.1 GCA_024276395.1 archaeon | reverse complement strand
CAATATGCAAGCAATTATCTTGCTTATCCGACACAAGGTGATAATGTCTTAATGGGGCCCTCCAATATTACCATTAATGGTGGTGAGTTTGGCCTCGTTTTCAAGAATCCAGTATCAAGGATTAAATTCAGATTTTTCTATAACATCAGCGTGGTTCCCATCATTCAGCTCTTTGAGAATGAAACCTTGACAGCTCCAATTTATCAGTTATCCTTGAATACAGATGACATGCCACTCACGTTAGAGTTCATTGCTTCAGATTTCAACGTGAGTGCGTTCAAGGCCATCAAGATTGTCCCGCAGAATAACGTGTTGCCATATTATTGGTACCTGGACGAACTGGAAATGGACATCCTACAATCTCGGTCTCACATTCGAAGTTATGATCTCGATGGCAAGTTATCTTGGGAATATTCCCTTGGGGCTCAAGAAATCAATTCTTTCATCATCAATTCCAATCCTGAAGGTTTAATCTCTCCAATTGGTCTTTTAGGCGCGGCAGTTGATGATTCACAAGTTCTGTCCAAGTGGGATGCCAGAGGATTCTTGGCAATCGACTTGATGAACGGTCAACCCACGTTTTATGGAGGAATTCAAGTTAATGCCCATGGAGGAATCACTGGAAGGATGATGGATAACACTAGTACTCGATTCCTTGATGGTTTATTCTTCCTCAGTGATGGTACGATGTTTAGTTTCCAATTCTTAGATGTCTTATCCACTGAGACCCTAGAGAATGTTGCCTTGGCAAGTAATGCCAGTTGGAATTACAAGCTGTCATCTTCTGTAGAAGTCATCAAAACTTTTGATGTCAATGGAGATGCCTACAAGGACATCATTGTTGTTACTGAAGACGGGTACGTCTATGCCATTGATGGACGTGACGATGAAAACGTGTTGTGGAAGACTCGTCTCAATCCCAATCCCGTAAGCGTGATCATTGGTGATTTCATCAAACCATTGGGTATTGGCGACATCTTCATTAGCTTTAGTGATGGCACGTTTGTCGTCCTTAATGGAACTAATGGTCTTACCGCTTGGAAAGATCTAGTAGCATTCAATCAGCCAGTAAGCGCCATCAATTCTGGAGATCGTGATGGAGATGGCTTTGATGACATCTTACTGGGTACCAAGATCAGGTTCGCCACGACAACCATTGGTAGGGTGATTCACCTTAGTGGTGTGGGTGATGGTGCAGGTAGAAAAGTCATCCTCAGTAGTCAAGTTCTTCCAGCCCCAGCGGTCAAGATGCAGCTCGGTGATGATGGCAGTGGAACCAATGACTACCTCTTCGTTCTTGGACGTTCTGGCTACCTACCGTATCTCCTTGCTGGGTATCAGCTCGGTACTGGTGGATCTTTGAGTCTTTACTTCTTTAATTATACCTACCAATTCATGGACTTCTCCGTGGCAAAACTTTATGCTGCACCGAACAGTGATAGTCTCATTGTCGTCACGTTGGATGCCAAATTATTAGTTTATGGTGATATCGTCACGATGGGAACTGGTCCGTCATTCATCGAAGATCTTGGCATGTACCTGGGTTCAGAGGTCATCCTACCCCATCTCGTACAACCTCTAGATATGTTGACTTGGATAGATCCCTACTTTGGTCTTGCCGATTTCGTGCCAGATGGCCTTGATGACGTAGTCGTCCTTGGCCTGATGGGCGTGGGATACGTTAGCGTTTTCATTGATATCTATGGACTTGGCAGTGATCCAATAATGTGGACTTTCAGGGATGCGTCAATTAGGGTATTGACTAACAGGGAATCAGCCTTAATTAATTACTATCCCGGTGGAGATTCTGTTAACGACTTGATTGTGAGCAATGCCGAGGTCTCTTACATCATCAATGGTACGGGAGGCAATCTGCTATGGATGACGTCATTACCGTTCATTACTGGAGATATCAGAGCTGTTCACGTGGATACATTCGCCAGCGGAGAAGAAAATCAACTTCTCATTGGTACAGAAGGTGGCTACATCCTTCGCTTTAACTTGAGTGATACCACTGCAGCAGCCACTTTACCAGTTTACGTGCCTTGGTACGCTCGTTATCACAATCAGCCCATCACGCCAGTGGCACTTTTACCAACGGTACGAATTACTAGCATTCCCCCTGTAAGTCAAGGAAATAACACCGGTACTAATGAAACATCAAGTAGTACTACTTCTTTACTTCTTTCTTACCAACAGCAGCACATTCAGCAGCAACCAGAAAAATTACGACCAGTGAAACTTTCTGATTCGCTCTCAACCACAGTAAATGAGAGGAAACCATTCCATCATCATCACGTCCAAGCAGTGCCGAAAGACTCAGAAGTTCCAGTCAATGGATTTATTTCTTCTTTTTTCTCCTTCATTCTCCTTCTTCCAGAGCACGTGACATTGCCGCACGAATCCACGAGTACGGTGATGCTAGTGAGAACATCGAGCCTTTCAGAGTTGGATGTTGCAGTGACAAGAGGAGGAGCTTAGGAAGGAAGGAAGAAAAAAAGTATCGAATCAGTAATTTGGAGGAGAAGATGAATGGTGAACACGATTGTAGAAACACGCTCTTCGTCTAACCATCATGATTTGGCATCATCACGATTATCCTCTTTTTCCCTTCTTGATGGCAAGTTCAATTGGAGAAAAGTCATTTCAGGTGTCATTGTTGAAAGCATGAACATCGATTTGAAAAAGATAGGACGGAAGAAAATGACAAAATTGAAATTTCAAGCTCTAATAATTCTCATGATCTCGTTATTTTTAGCATCACTTTTGATTCCCTTGGTTCATGGGACAACTTCCAGTGAATTTAGACAAATGAACTCAGCTTCAACTCAATTAGAAAGCACGAGTAAGACAATGATTTCGCCAGATGACTCAGTGACAATGTTGTCTGAGCAATCGGGTAGGATAGACACTCCCATCGAGTCCATTACAGCTCGTGACAAAATGCTGACAAGAGATGAAAAATTAGGTGTTTCCACGAGCAAATCTGGTCCGACAATCAGTCTTAGCGGGACTGTTCCCACGGACGATTCATATGAAGATAATGATAACTTCAGTTCAAGTGCACAACTGGGTGTGGGTTATACATTTCGTGCTGGTAGTCCCTTGGGTAGTTATCTGGTGGGAAATGAAAGTGATCCCGATTATTTCTTCGTGAATGTTCCCGCTGGCTATTATTTGATGATTGAAATCCGGTACAATATCACTGAAGTTGATTTTAATCTTTACCTCTATGATGCACAAAATGAATCAGCTCTCGTTGCTAAAAGCGTGACGGAATCTCCTCGAGATGCTATTGGTGGAGGCGCGCTTTATGTTTCAACGCTGACGACCTTCTACATCAAGGTCAATGCTTCTTATTCGGCAGTTCCTAACGGTCTTTATCCCTATGAGCTAGATGTATTTGTGGAGGATGTCTTTGGTGCAAAATCTGATTTTAGTGTTTACAATAATGAAACAACACCTGATGATGCTGCTGAATTGCCCACCTTGCTTTATGATACCGATTTTTATCCCTTCCTAACTACTCAGAGTCGCATTAGAGTGAATGATACCTTTCAATTCCTTGCTTGGGAGACAAATGTTGTCAATGTCACGCTAGGAGTCACGGGATTTTCTGCACTGGCGCAGATTCCAGAAGTGAGATTATTTGTCTATGATTCGAATTTAACAGTCATCTCTAGTCAAACCTTGTTTGTCAAAGGGGATGTCTCGATATCTTTCATTTCCAATCAAACACAATGGTACTATATTCGAATTCAGTATATCGAGTACAATGCTGCTCAAGTCTATTATACGCTTTCTTTAGTGATTGAGGACTCATTTGATGGCTTTGGTCATCTCAACAATAATTTTAGCCTTGCCCCCGTGATCAATAACACGCATTCAGTATGGAATTTTACTGGTCAATGGGCTTCTAGTCTGTATCCGGATTACTACCGAATCTGGCTTGAAGATGCTGAACGAGTAGAAATACGAGCAGATTTCTTTAGTGCCATCCAAGATATCAACATCTACTTATACAATGATAGTTCGATGAATGTTCTGATTGCTAGTTCAACTTCTCCAGATAAGGATGCTGAAATAATTGGAGTATATAGGGCAGAACGTACTGGATACCATTATTTATTCGTGAACAGCACCATTCCAGGCCTACGATACTATAATCTCACGATTACCATTCTTGGAGCTGACGATGATTTTGAAGAAAATGATGGGTT
>JAJRXH010000248.1 GCA_024276395.1 archaeon | reverse complement strand
GGTCTTGGCCAGTTGCTTACATACTTCCACTGTCATGTCCTCTAATAACCGTAGCAAATCTTCAAATTCAAAGAAGGCCATTTCCGCTTCGATGTGCGTATATTCAGTCAAGTGTCTTCTCGTGCGACTTTTTTCAGCTCTGTAAGATGGCATGATGCAATAAACATTTTCAAGGGCAAAAATGGCAGTCTCTAAATAAAGTTGGCTGCTTTGTGTAAGGTATGCATCTTGATCGAAGTATTTTAGTTTGAAAAGCGTGGATCCTCCTTCTACTTGGGTTTGCACGATTGTTGGCGGAGTAACTTCATAAAATCCCCTTTCATCGAAATATTTTCTGAATTCACGCAGTCCAAAGGCTCGGAACTTGAGTATTCCTGAGGTTTTTCTGCCTCGGATGACTAGATGTCGTTTGCTGAGAAGAACTTCTGGTCCAGAGTCTGGTTGAATCTCCAGTTCAATTTCACCATTTGGTTGGCTATATACCTTGATGATTTTGGTGATTGCGATTTCTAGGTTCATATCTTTTGCCCGTGGGTCTTCCTTGACGGCACCTTCCAATTCAAGGGCAACCTCTCGCGTGAAATTTTTTACTTGCTTGAATTGGTCATTACCTAAGACATTTTTCTTGGCTACCGTTTGGACAAATCCGGTTCCGTCACGGATGACAAGAAATGCAAGATTACCTTGTAATCGAAATTCATGGATCCATCCCCTTATTCGCACGGTTTGGCCGACTCGTGTAGGAAGATCGGCTATTTTAACGATTTCTTCACCTTGAAGCATGGGAGTTTACCTCACGCGGATATGATTATCCTTACTTTATCTCGAAAAGAACCTTAAATTTGAATGGAATTAGAAAAAACGATTTTTATATTAACGGTTGATTTGTCTCTGGTTGCTTTGATTTTAGGTATTGCATGTGAAGCATCATCGGGCAATATTCACCAAGAAAGTCACTCGAGTAAACTGGGTTGAAACAGTAATTTTTTCTTCTCTGTTTGACTGGTGGCAATGAGGTTATCTTGCCTTAGTTTATTTTAACAATGGCATTAGTTCCTCAATCTGCTGAATGATGATCACATCTTCCGAACCGACGATCTCGTTCACATCGCCATTCAGTAGATAGACGACTTTAGTTCCTTGTAGCAAGTGTCCAGAGAGCAGCGTGGAAGCAAATCCTGCATCAATGGGATCTTCACAGATGGAAATTAGGATGCGATGCTTTTTTAGTTTTCCCTTGGTTGCTATGACGTTGGGATCGCTAACCGCATCAAGATTCGCCTCTACTGAATAACCCTTTGACTTAAGTAAATTTACAATTAAATTTAGAACTAATTCTCGACTTTGGCCTTGTACAGCTTCGCTCATGGTTTCCTCACCAAATTTTTCTTCTAACATTCTTTCGAGTTGTCTCTCATCAAAGTGAGGATCGTGATTGTCGTGGTCATTTGATTCTTCATGAGTAACTGGAGAAGGACTGGCGTGTTCCCGTGAAATTGGAGTTGAAATGGGTTCTCGTGATTCTGGGAGGGCTTCGCGTTCCTCGGTAGCTGGTTCAGTAGCTTGATTGAAAACGTGATTTTCGTCATCTGGAGAGAGCAAGTCATCTAAATTTCCTTGTAAATCAAAGACTTCATTTTCTTCTTGGCTTTCGCTGCTTGATTCTAGTGAGACAGTCATCGTCTCTCGTGTTAAAAGTTTTTGCTCTTCCGCCTTGGATGTAGGTGTCTCTACTAGATCTTTTTTTTTCTCAGAGGCTTGTTCTTGTTGTAATTTTTCTTGAATTAATAGGGATTCCTTGCGAAGAAAACTGATGGTACCTGGCCCCATTTTAAAGAATGGGAATTGTTCTAGTTCGCTCATTACTCGTGATGAACCTTGTTCTTCTGCTTTGTCTTGCTCGTTAATGAGCTGTTCCAAGGAATTTTTTAGCGTCTTGATTTGTGACATGAGTTGTTCATCGAGATTGTCTTTATTTTTCCGTTCAATTAGATCCAACAAGTCGCGGGCATGGTGATAATGTCGTTCTTTTGCAAGGATGAGGGCTATTTGGACGGTGAGTTGGTGAATTACTTGGCTTGGAACACCTTCTTTTCCTAGCTCCATGGCTTCTTTCCATTCTTCCAATGCCTTCCTGTACGAGTTCATGTACTTGAAGAGCAATCCCCTTAATAGTTTTGCTTGGAACAAGGATTTGTGATCATTAAATTCTCTTGCTAAGCTTTCTGCTTTTTCTAACTTGGCGATGAGGATGTTTTCATCTAATCTTGAG
>JAJRXH010000247.1 GCA_024276395.1 archaeon | reverse complement strand
TTTCTTCTTTTTTCAGATTCATTCTGTGGTGGATGAAAAGAAAAAAAGAAGAAATAGATAGGCAGACAGAAGAAAGGTTCTTGTTGTTCTTTATTGAGTTGATTTCTGTTGTTCTTTGTAGTATGCTTGCAGTTCCTCTTGTGTCGAATCACCACAGTTTGGACAAAACTTATCTGATAATAACAGTTTCTCACCGCATTCAAAGCAAACAAGAACAAATTGATTACCTGAAGTGTCCAGTTCAGAAGTCAGCTCGTTAGGTCGTGTAGATGTGGTAGGTATCGGTGTTGGGCTTGCTGCTGCAGGTCGTGTCTGGAGGGAGATCATTCGTGTGGTCGAGGAGCCACTGACAATTTGTGTCGAACTGGATATGGATCGATAAAAGAGAGCAGCTTCACTGGCGGCGCTGTTCGCCTTTTGTTTTGCATTAAGATATGAAAAGATGCCAATACCAATCATGATTAATAACATTGGTGGAAAGAAGATACTAACGAATAGTCCAATCAGGCCGTATACTAAGAATTGGGGAAATAGTACTTCAAGACTAGCATCGTGTTGAAGTACTGCCGCATGGCAAAATACACAATATTCTCTGGTCTCTCTAATCCGGTGATGACCGTGACCTTTCCATTTTGTATATACTTTTCGGTCACTGAAACAAATTGGCCTACGACACCGTTCACAGATGAGATTTGCGACGTTTTGTGGGTGATAGGCACACCAATATCCGGTTATTACCCGTGACATCTCCCCTTTCTCCTTCTTATCTAGTTCCACGTGAAATTTGCCCTAAAGCGATTTTTATAGGTTCGGATCATGCCTCGTGAACGTGAGGCTCATTCGTTATTTTCGAAAGAGGTTTCGTCATTGTCTAAAAACGATGAAAAAGATTGAAAGTGAGTTAGTTTTGATTGACTAGTTTAGTTGAATGAGGGACTTTCTCGTGACATTTTTCTCCCGCATTTTGTGCAAGATGATTCCCACGTAAGCTAGGACTGGGACTATTGAAAGGTAGCCGGAGGTGGCAACTATAAAGGCAAGTTGAACTTGGTTAAAAAGGAACAGAAATGCATTTCCTATGACTCTCAAGCTGGTGAGAACCCAGAACAGCACTAATAAAGTCAGAGATCGCGGTAACTTGGTAATTGACGGCTTGTTAAAAATGGTAGGAAGTACTATCGGGGCATGTGCCAGTAACATCGTCGCGATGAAGCCTAGTGTCAAAGCATGTAGTCCTGCATCATAGAGCAGTAAGGATGGTGTGAACGAATGCCATGCTAGTAATAATAGACCAACAAGTTGCCAAGAATATCCGCCAATCAATGCGATTCTTTGAAAAGAATGGAAATCAGTACCTGTTGACGTTTTTTCTAATCCAACATCATCTAAGAAGATTAGCAATGTCAGAATTAATAGTATGCCAAGATTGAGCTGAAATAAGATGAGTTTGCCCATGAGCATATCCAAGATGCTTCCAGTGGTGAAGATGATGCCAATGATGATGAAATATTCATCCTTCAACCATGTTCTTTGCTTTTTTCCAAATCGTCCAATTCTTGAAAAGGCGATTCGTTCTCCCAAAATGATTACGATGAGATAGCAAGCTAAATAGAAAAATTGACGTGTTAGAGTGGTGTTGATTGTTAATTCCATGGTAACGATGCCGGCTAGGCCTG
>JAJRXH010000003.1 GCA_024276395.1 archaeon | reverse complement strand
GTGACCATTGATCCATTAAATCTAAAAATTCAGATTCAGTAAAAGTCACACGATGTTGAAACAATTCTACAGAGATTGGCAAGTTCACGAGTCTATTCATGCTTCTCCTCAGTAGAGCAATTTGAATGTAGTATACCTGTAAATAGATGCTCAAGAAAGAAATGAAATTATTTTTCAAGGTCTGGTTGTCCACGTCAGCAAGAAATGAGGCGTCTGATTGCATTCTATCCACGAACATCCGAATGTACTGTGTAAGAAGATTAAAAGACTCAATGCATTTTTTAGTCCACTCTAAGAAGGAGGAATGGTTGGCATGATAGAGATCATCCATCAAAGTCCAATACTCCAGTCCCAACGTAAGGACCAGACGATAATTAACAAGAAATTCAGCAAGATTATCAAAACCTCTCCTTATCCTGTTATGAAATTCTAATTCTGCTTGAGTAAGAGCAAAAGATAATAATTCAATCATATGCTGCTGTATTTCAGTTTCTTCAGCCGCATATCGCCAAGCTTTAGTCCGTAGCACGACCATCGGAGTCAAGAGTCTGGACCAAAGCATCACACCCAATGAATCATCTTGATATACTTGTAATTTATCTAAATACCGAAGATAATTTCTTATTTTTGCCTTCATTTCACCATAATCTTGTTCTTCTTCTAGTTCTTGATTAATATCAAGCACCAACTGATGAAAAAGTTCATCAAGTCTTTTCTCAATAACGCGAAGAGGAAAGCCTTTCGTTATTCGAAACTCTGCCTGCTTCAATGTTTTTTCTATCTCTTGAATTGTTTTCAAGGACATTTACTACACCATCAAATCCCATTTTCGTCAAGCAAGAAAGCCATTTGGAAGTTAATAAGACAATTAATAAAACAAAGATGAAAAATGAAGGAATTGGAGAAAAATGACCTTTCTTCTAAATTTGGTGTTGCTTCAAGAAGATTGAAAATATTCTGGTTCCTTTCCTGGGTGCCACTTGATGCTACAACCGGCACTCGGCCTCTGATTTGTCGGTGGAGGCTGTCCAGATAACAAACCGTCGAAGGCTTTTTTCAGATCATTACCTGTGACTGGAACGTCATTTCCTGGTCTACTGTCATCGAATTGTCCATGATAATAGAGTTTAAAGTCTGAATCAAGCAAGAAAAACTCTGGCGTGCATACTGCCTTGTAAGCTTTAGCTGTTTCTTGCGTCTCGTCAAACAAAAAAGGAAATTTCCATTTTTCCTTCAAAGCAAGTTCTTTCATCGATTCTGGTCCATCTTGTGGGTGTGTCATCGTGCTATTAGAGTTAATGGCAACAACACCAATTCCACGTTCCATGTACTCATGAACCAATTCAACTAACTTACCTCGGATGTGCTTCACGTAAGGACAATGATTACAAATGAACATCACCAGCACTCCTTTTTTTCCCTTGAACTCATCTAGAGAAACAATCTTTCCATCAAGTACATTTGGTAAGGAGAAATAAGGAGCTGATGCTCCAATCGGCAAGTCAAGAGATGAAGTTAGCACCATATTAACTGATACCTCCTTTTTCTCAAACTAAATAAAAAATTCTCAAATTAAATTAAAAGTTTCCTCCTTTTCAGCAATAATTGGCGTATGCACAACCAGAGCATCCGGCAGCCAAGCAACTTCCTGGATTCTGCAGATTAGGGCTAGTGATAATAAACCCACCTTCATCAACATCAAAATCCACCGTGCAACCTTTCACGAGAGGGAATGAGTCTTGATCCATGGCCACGCGAAAATCTCCTACATCAAAAACGACATCGTCTTCATCGACCATTCGATCTAATGCCAATCCCATCTGCACGCCACCACAACACCCACCAGGACGAGCATAAATTCGAAGGACAAAT
>JAJRXH010000018.1 GCA_024276395.1 archaeon | reverse complement strand
TCTCCATTATTGATGGCTTCCTTAATATCTTGATCTGAAAGAATCATTTTTCACACCTTTGCTTGTTGTTGGCGTTGGACAGCTCTTTTTTGGAATACAAAAAGTTTCAGTCATTAGTTGGTCAAGTTAAAATTCTGAAAATTTCGATTTTGCTGGAATCTTTTGAAAATCTCGTCATTAATAACATCACCATCAAAGAGGCCTTCATGACGCTTGAAAAATAGTTGACGGGCCTCTTCTATAGCAGATCAAGAATCATATCATGGTTCATGTCAATTGGATGCACGAATGCAAGATGAGATTTTTTCGTCATCTATCTTGAGAATTTATAGTTGGATGTCATCATGCCGGAAGGACTTTTATTATGGAGTCCGTGAATGTTTCCTTGTTAAGCGAATAAATGGCGGTAAGGAATCTTGCTTGTATTTCGTGTTGTGATGCGTGTAATTGGCAATAGTCGTTTTGAGTGCATCCTGCAAACAGAGGTAATCCTGAGTTTTTTATCACGGAAATGTCAAAAGGAACTGGGGTTGCTTTGGTCATAGTTTTCTCTCATAGTTGAATGCTGCATGTGACAAGTGGGAAGAGGACTTTAAATGAGCTGGTATTGAGTCAAGACAAGAGACCATGCGAGCATCTTTGCGGACACGTGTAACGCAAATCGTTTTAAATAATGGTTGTTTGAATTACCATGATAGCCAATGTCATCTGCAGATGTGGTCAAATCGCAGACCGTGGAAATTGTCAAGAAGATCGTGGACAAGTTTGAAGATTATTTTAAACAACATTCCTCAGATGTTTATGGTCGTCCAGCAAAATGGGTTGATGTTCGAAATGTTCACTGGGAAAAAAAGATTGGATTGACAGGGATTCATTTAATTAAGGTGCGCTACGAGACAGATGTAGGGATGGATAGTGCCAGTTTGGCAGTTAAAATTTATGAGTCTGTTGAAGATTGCCAGCGATTCGTGGCGAAAATCAATCAATTACAAGAGTTAATGAAGAGATTTCCGCTGAATGATGTTCATACACCTGGTATTTTATATGCCAAGGAAAATTATTTGATCATGGAAGGCATCAATCAAGGAATTGAATTTCGAGACCTAGTAATCCCGAGAAATGAAGCGTATAGACTTGCCGGAAGGGCATTAGCTACCGTACATGGTGAACTGTCGTGGGAGGTAAATTTAGATCGTTATGGAGCCTTGGTGCAAGAGGCGCTATCACACATCCCAGAAACAGGTGCCACTCAGACACTCAAGATAGAGCTGCAAGAATTATTTAGTCAAGCTGAACATCAGCTGGCAACATCATTGAAAGAGGCTGGAGCTCCACATTTTGGAGATTTTCATCCCGGAAATGTATTATTTGATCTACAAGTTGTCTCTAACAAGAAGTCAGTTGTCGCTTGCAACTTGATAGATCCGGAATTTCTAGATGAAGAAGCGCGATCTGACCGATTTGAAGATCTCACGAATTTCTTCATTACAGATGCAGTTTCTCATGGCTGGCATGAGATATCCCACTTGGAAAATAAACTCATTCATTTCATGTCTGGATATGATCAGGTATTAGCCTTGAAGTTTAGTTCACTCAAGGAACATTATCCACACGGCTTCACGGTAGCGTTTCAACTAGGCCTAGGTATTCTCCTATCCATTTTGAACCTCTTGCAGTTTGAAGATTTGCAAGAAGGAAAGGATCTTCCCAGTGAGATTGATTATCGCCTTAATCTCGTCAAGTATTTATGGCAAATATATGCCTTGACCGAGTATCGGTATTGGCCTTTAAAACGACTGAGGGTGACTCAATGATCAAGCTAAAGATCGTGTTAGGTGGAGAATCTGGAGTAGGAAAGTCGTCATTCTTGCATCGGTTTGCTTATGGAACTTTTCCCTTGAGAGACTTGTATGGAACCCTGGGTTTTGATTTCACGTCACGAGACGTGATCATCCGGAATCGTGTGGTAAAGTTGGCAATTTTTGATTTCGGAGGCGAAGAAAAATTTCAAGAATTGTTTGCTCAATACGCTGAAGGGGCTCATGCCGTGATTCTGGCTTTTGATTCTTCTGATATGTCAACTTTAGATAAGCTGCACCGGTGGATTGCCGTGTTGCAGCCAAGACAGAACATTCCCATCATTCTCATCTCTACCAAGCATGATCTCGGATATGAGGTGGATCTTGCAAAAGTTGATGAGTTTTGTCGAAAATATGGCATATCTACCTACATTCAGACGTCTGCATTACTTGCTCAGAATGTTTATGAAGTGTTTCAAGAAGCTGCGCTCCAGGCACTTTCTGCTTTTGGTTTTCAGTTTGATTGAGATCTGTATGAGGTGTTCGTTAGCAATGCTTATAATGGTCTCTGTACGATGGAGAAATGGAATACTTAAGGATGGCTAACATCAATGACCGTGATTAAAATAGCCCTACTTGGTGATGGTGCCGTAGGAAAAACATCATTACGTGAACGATTCATGGGGAAGGGATTTACTACTCAATATTCCCTAACTGTAGGTGCTGATTTTGCCATGAAGGATGCCATGGTCTTCAATAAAAAAGTGCGATTCCAAATTTGGGATCTCGCTGGACAACAACGATTTGAACACGTGAGAACAGCTTATTACCGCGGCGCTGTCGGTGGCCTACTGGTTTATGATGTTACTCGACCAGAAAGTTTTTTCAACTGTCCCAAGTGGATTGCTGAATTGTGGCGATCAAATGGCATTGGAAAGTGTCCCGTAGTAATTCTGGGAAATAAGAGTGATTTGAGGGGATATGGTGGACCTGAAGTTACCAAGGAGCAAGGAATAGCCTTCGCTGAGCGATTATCTCAATTGACACGTCCCTCTGGTTTTGAATGCGTTTATTATGAGACATCAGCAAAGACAGGTCTCAATGTTGACAAGGCCTTCATCACGTTAGGTGAAAAGGTCATTTTATTTGCAAAAAACTTGAAAGAAGCAAAAACAGGGACGTGATATCCTTCAAATGTGAGAACACATGAATGATAAAAGAAAGATCTCTTCTTCTGGCATTTTTTTGAGAGTAATTAAAGCATCGAGGGGAGACGTTGGGAAGGGTGTGGCACGAGTCTCAGAACGGGTTATGAATCAGCTGCATGTTAAGTCTGGTGATTATGTCCGAGTGATAAGCCCTAGCAAGAGAGATATAGGTGCACAAGTCTTCAAGTTACCGAAAGAAGGGGTTCCTGATTGTGATGATTGCATCCAACTAGATGGCATTCAACGCCGAAACTTGCGTGTCGGTCTTGGTGATCTAGTTACTATTGAAAAAGCCTCTTTTCTACCTTGTAGGAGATTGG